>NZ_LKAQ01000005.1:0-119916 GCF_001874525.1 Pseudodesulfovibrio hydrargyri
AGTGAGACTGCCGGCTTGCGTAGATAGGGAAGAGGATGGGCACTCTAGGCAGATCATGTCCAAGGCCTTACGTCCTTTGGTCTGGCGCACCGAGAACCATGCAGGTCCATTGCCCTTTCGTCCAGATCCTCCGGTTGCCATTAACGTAAAGACGGTGCGATCCGTTGCCTTTTTCCGTAAATTCAACAAACTAGTCATAAATCGAACCTATCGAGACATCAGGCGACGTTATCGAACTATCCGCCAAGAAGTATTGTCGGATGCTTTTCAGGGTGGATGCTCTCGGCTTAGCGCTACAAATAATACTATTGATACGGTGTGTTACGACGTTTCTTTGCAAAAGGTGGTCGCTTCCGTTCTTTTGGTTAGGTCTACGCCTTGCAACCGGTACCCGTATCCCTGTCCACGATTTCTGCATGCGGTAAAGGTGGGACGCAACGGCAAACAAGGGCCGTGCTACGCTTATCCCTCTTGGCTCATGGGATCGCGGGAACAGCCAGCTTCGAACGGGTAACGCTCCGGTTATCAAAAAAGAATAAGGTGTGACATATGGATTTGGTTAAAAAACTGGGTCAGGATTCTCTTGAGGTTGTCGATCACGCGGAAAAGACGATGGGCTTTTTCACCACCTTTTCCATGTGGTTGTCCGCCAACCTCGTGGTGACGACCATCTACACGGGCATGTATCTCGTGCCGGATTTACCGCTTGGCCAGGCCCTATGGATTATCTTGTCGGGCTCCATCGTGGGCGCGATCCCCCTCGCGCTGGTGGGGTCCATCGGCACCAGGACGGGATTGACCACCATGGCCATCGCCCGCAGCGTGTTCGGCACCCGTGGATCCATTCTTCCTTCCGTCATCAATATGGTCCTGCTCATCGGCTGGAGCTGGGTCCAGGCTCTCATGGCCGGCATCAGCATGGATTACGCCATTCACAGTCTCACCGGCTACAGTAACGTGGCCCTGTTTACGATTATCTGTGAATGCATCGTCGTCTTCATCACCCTTTCCGGGCACAAGGGCATCGAGATATTCGAGAAGTGCATCGCGGCGGCCATGCTCGCCCTTTCCTGCGTGGTCTTCTATAAACTTTTCGGCGAATACGACTGGCATGAGCTGGCCAATCTCGAACCGACGCCCAAAAGCGGAACCACCGTGGCCATCGCCATCGACATGGTCATTGCCACGGCCATTTCCTGGACGCCTATCTCGGCGGACTACAACCGTAACTGCAAATCCGTGCGGATATCCAACTGGGGCACCATCACCGGCTACGTGGTCGCCTCGCTCATAGCCATGGGCACCGGGGCCATCGTCTCCGGGTTGAGCATCATGAGCAATCTGGAGCAGACATTCGATCCGACCGTCCTGCTCTCCAAATTCGGTTTCGGGCTTTTCGCGGCCTTTGTCATTTTCTTTTCGGTCATGACCACCAATATCATGTGCGTCTACAGCGCCACCATGTCCTATATGAACGTCCGCCCCAAATCCACCTTCTGGAAGCCCGCGTTGGTCATCGGCGTCATTTCTGTTCTGGGCGCACTCTACAGCGGCATACTGGACAACTTCTCCGATTGGATTCTGACGATCGGCGGCATGTTCACCCCCATTTTCGCGATCATGCTGTCCGATTATTACTTCATCAAAAAACGCAGCCTGAACGTGCGGGCCCTGATGGAAAACGAACCCAACGAGTATTGGTACAGCAAAGGGTGCAATGTCCTTGCCCTGGGGGTGTACGTCGTCACGGCCCTGTTGTCCTTCTATTGGATCAAGATATCCCCGCTGTGGTGCGGCGCCACGATTCCATCCTTTGTGGTGGCCTTCCTGCTCTACATCTTGGCCTGTAAATTGTTTCCCACTCTTGCCGGTACAAAGTGGGGCTGACGGCAGTACCTGGTTGCCTTCCCCCCACCGGGAGTGGGCGGGGGGAGGCGGCAACCCTTTTCGTTTCAAAACCGCTCAAGGGCACACGGCCTGAGGGAAGACACATGAACCTCATAGAGTTGACCCATGTCGTCGTCGACGACATACAGATATACCCCGGAGATCCCAAGCCCGCGATCAAGCCGTTTTTGACCCATGATAAGGATTATTGCCATGTCAACACGGTCAATCTCGGCTCGCACACGGGCACGCATATCGACGCCGCCTTTCATTTTTTCCCGGATGGCCGGAAGATCAACGATTATCCCCTGGACCGCTTCGTCCGGCCGGGAGTGCTCGTCGACGCAACCGGGGCCGGGCCCGAGGCGCCAATCCCCGCATCGATTCTGGATCGAAGCGCCCCGGCCATCGAGCCGGGGGATTTCGTCATCTTCCGGACCGGCTGGTCCCGGTATTTCGGCCAGGACATGTATCTGCGCCACCCGAGCATCTCGCCCGAGCTGTCGCAGAGGATGGTGGATCTCGGGGTCAGCCTGGTGGGCTTGGACGCCCTGAGCGTGGACCCCTCGGCCAAAGGGACCTTTGAAGCCCATATGATCCTGTTGGGCAACGACGTGCTTATCGTCGAGAATCTCCGCAACCTGGAAAGCGTTACCCGGCAACGCGGGATTTATTCGTTTCTTCCGTTGAGATTGGACGCCTCGGACGGGTCGCCCATCCGGGCCGTGTTTCAGGCGGACTGCGCATAGTGGATCGTGCGCCTTCGGGACGCGCCGGACCAAAGAGGGCGGTGCGTACCGGATGGGCAGCCGCGCGCCCCCGCAGACGGGGCGGGAGCAGTCACTCACCCCTCATGGGGGCTTTCAGAGGCGAGAATATGGAAATATCCTTGCGGGCTCCGTATCGGTCTGAGATACTGGATCGAAGCCGGATTAATGAACGTCGAAGGAGGGGTTATGGCGACTTTGAAGGCTGTTCCCAAGGTCATCCCCATCCGGAACAAGGAAATCACCAAGGAAAAGCTGGTCCGGGCCGTGGGCAAGGTGCTTGCCGAAGTCGGGTTTCAGCGGTTGGGCGTCAATATGATCGCCCGTGAGGCCGGTGTGGATAAGAAGTTGATCTACCGGTATTACCACGGGTTGGAAGGGCTGGTGGCCGAGTACGGCCGAACCGTCGAGTTTTGGCCCACGGCCGAGGAGCTGCTCGGCGAGGACGTGGAGAGCGTTCGGAAGATGGCCCCGTCCGAGCTCATGTCCCAGTTTTTCAGGCGGTACCTGCGCGCCATTCGGCGCAGGCCGCAGACCTTGGAGATCCTGGCCTGGGAGGGGGTGGTTCGCAACGACCTGACCCGGGCTCTGGAAGAGGTCCGGGTAAAGACCGCTCTGGAATTCTTCGAGTTGATGCAATCCGACCCGCCCGAAGAGGTGGACCTGACCGCCCTGGTCATGATCCTTGCGGCGTCGGTCAACTTCCTGGCCGTCCGCTCGCGAATGCACCGCAGCCTGGGCGGGGTGGACCTGCAGTCCGAGGCCGGGTGGAAACGCATCGAGGACACTCTGGATCTGATGCTTACGCGAACGCTCAAGCAATGAAAAAGGGCTCGGGATCGTTTCCCGGGCCTTTTTGCTTTTGGGGTTAGGCCTTCTTGCCGCATTTTCCTGAATATGTATGCGAAAACCATCTTAACTACTTGTTCCCACAAAGAATTGTCAGCGATCAAGGCCGGACGTAAGGCGGTATGCGGGCATTGTTCGCCATCGTCCGTACCGGGAGTATTGGAGGAATTGGCAAAAAATGCGGAGAATCGATCATGTCTCGAGGACTCTCCCCGTGTATATTCCTGACCGTGACGGTTCTGATTTACAGGCAACATTGCTGACAGAAAGGAGCAGATCGTGAACAATATTTCCAGACGCAAATTCATGAAGTCCGGGGCCATCGCCCTGGCGACGATCGCCATGACCGGTCATGGCGTGTTTTCCAATGCGGAGGAGGGCGCGCCCGTCTATCTGACCAAGGATATCAGTTCCCAAGGGCTGACCAAGGTCTACGACCAGCTCATGCAGGGCGGCAAGCTGCCCGGCAAGGTGGCGGTCAAGCTGCATTCCGGCGAGCCCGGTGGCCACAACTATCCGAATCCGACCCTGATCAGGGATCTGGTGCAGTCCGTGAACGGCACCATCGTGGAATGCAATACCGCCTACCAGGGGAAACGATTCGACACTGCCGGCCACATGAAGGCCCTCGAGGATCACGGGTTCACCGGCATCGCCCCGGTGGACATCATGGACGAGAACGGCTCCATGACCCTGCCGTTTCCCAAGGGCCGCCATATCAAGGAAAACTACGTGGGCGCTCATTTTGCCAATTACGATTCTTTTCTGATTCTGTCCCACTTCAAGGGGCATGCCATGGGCGGATTCGGCGGCGCACTCAAGAACATGTCCATCGGCATCGCCTCGGCGGAAGGAAAGATGTGGATACACACTGCGGGCGCTACCCGGAGTACCGCCAGCTTCACCCCGGCCGTCAAGACGGATCAGGACATGTTTCTGGAGTCCATGGCCGAAGCGGCCGGGTCCGTCATCAACAAGCTCGGCACGAACAGGATCGTGTACGTCAGCCTGATGAACAACCTGTCCGTCGACTGCGACTGCGTCAGCAATCCGACCCCGCCGGAGCTGGACGACATCGGCATCCTGGCTTCCATGGACCCGGTCGCCCTGGACCGGGCCTGCGTGGACCTGATCTACGCCGCCGATAAGGAGAAAAGCGCTTCCCTGCGCCATCGTATGGAGTCGAAGCACGCCACGCATGTCCTGGACCACGCCGAAGCCCTTGGCGTAGGCCGCCAGAAGTACACCCTGGTGGGCATCGACGCATAAACCCGCCTTCCCCGGAGCGGCCGCTCTCCCGTCTGCGAGGCGGGAGGGCGGCCGCTATTCATTTTCTCTCCCCTCACCTGTCTCCAGGTGTTTACCATGTCGTCGGATTGGGCAATAATTAACCATGAACGGGCATGCGACTTCGTGCGCCCGCAGTTATAGTCTGTGACATCGATTGCCTTGGGATGAAGCTTCGCATAGCAATGGGAGAACGGCGTGCGATTGTGAGAACCGTGTCGGACGACATCGTGCCCTCTCATCCCCTCGGCCCGCAGGAATCGGTTTGTCCACTGTTCAAGGTGAGATAGGCGAGGATCGGGCAATAGTTCGGATGAAGTCGTCAAAGGCGGCGCCCGGTGGATCGTTTGACTTTACCGGACGAGCAGGGTCTTGAGGAGCGGAAGGCCGATCAAGGCGCATCCGCGCGCTGAAAGCCGACGGCGGGCCATTCAACCAATATTCATGCGATCGGGGAACGGCTGTCCCCTGTCAGGAAACAAAAAGATGAAAATACTCTATTATGACTGCTTTGCCGGGATCAGCGGGGACATGAACCTGGCCGCCATGATCGATCTCGGCGTGGAGCCGGAATACCTGCGCGTCGAATTGGATAAACTCGGTCTGGGCGAGGAATTCGGGGTGGACGTCACCCCGGATGCCCGCAACGGCATCCATGGCACGCGCGTGGACGTCCGCCTGGCCGTTGAAGCCCACGATCACGGCCATGACCATGATCACCACCATGCGCCCCACGCCGCTCATGGTCACGGCCACACACACGATCATGCGCACCACCACGACGGCCATGAAGGCCATGTTCATGCTCACGAGGATGGGGACGTCACGCGGCATGCTCACCGTCCGCACCGCAACTTCTCGGACATCCGCAAGATCATCATGGAAAGCGGGCTTTCGGACGAGGTCAAGGAGACCAGCCTGGGCATCTTCCGCCGTGTGGCCGAGGCCGAGTCCAGGGTGCATGGCAAGCCTGTGGACGAGGTCCATTTCCACGAAGTAGGGGCAACCGATTCCATCGTGGATATTGTCGGCGCGGCCATCTGCTACCACCGGCTCGGCGTGGATGCGGTCTGGGTTTCGCCGGTGGAACTGGGGAGCGGTTTTGTCCGGTGTGCCCACGGCGTCATTCCGGTGCCCGCTCCGGCCACGGTGGAGATCCTCCACGGCATCCCGACCGTCAGCGGCGGCACGGACATGGAGTCGACCACGCCCACGGGCGCGGCCATCGTCGCCGAACTGGCCGATGAATTCACCTCTGCCCCGGCCATGACGGTCGTCAAAACCGGTTACGGCGTGGGCCACCGGGAGTCACTGCTGCGGCCCAACCTGCTGCGCGTCCATCTGGCCGAGGTGGCCCGGTCCTCCCTTTCGCGAACCAGCCGGGCGCGGCTGCTGCAGTGCAACATCGACGACATGACCGGGGAGATGCTCGGCCACGCCATGGACCTGCTCCTGGAGCAGGGCGCCATGGACGTTCATTTCACGCCCATCATCATGAAGAAAAACCGTCCGGCGACCACGCTCTCCCTGCTCTGCGCCGAGGCGGACGAAGCGCGTTTCAAGGACCTTCTCTTTCGGCACACCACGACCCTCGGAGTGAAAAGCCTTGCCTTGGAGAAGACGGAGCTGGAGCGGCGGTTTGATATCCTCGATACTCCGCTCGGGCCGGTGACCATGAAGCGGGCGCTGATCGACGGCGAGGTTCTGCGCTCCAAGCCGGAATACGAGGAGTGCCGGGAGATGGCCCGCCGGAACGGCATCCCCCTGGCCGAGGTCTACGCCCTCATCGCCGGACTGGAAAAGGAGTAGAGCCATGACCCTCACCCAACAACAGAAAAAGCGATATGCCGCGCTGCTGGCCGAAATCCACGGCATGGAGCGCGTATTGGCGGCCTTTTCCGGCGGCGTGGACAGCACGTTGCTGCTCCATGCGGCTCAGCGCGCAGTGGGCGAGGGCGTCCTGGCGGTGACGTTCGCCACGCCGTATTCCCCCAAGGAGGAGACGGCCTGCGCCGTGGAATTCGCCAAGGCCCTTGGCGTCCGACACATGCTCGTCGAACTGCCCATCCCCGAAGACATCCGCAACAATCCGCCGGAGCGGTGTTATCTGTGTAAACGCACGCTGTTCGGCGAACTTGTCCGCATAGCCGAGGAAGAGGGCATCCGGTACATCCTCGACGGCAGCAACCTCGACGACCTGGGCGACCATCGTCCAGGGCGCAAGGCGGTCAAGGAACTCGGCGTGCGCAGCCCGTTGCTCGACGCCGGGTTGACCAAGCAAGACATCCGCGACCTCTCCCGGGAGTACGGCCTGCCCACTTGGGATAAACCCGCCGGGGCCTGCCTGCTCACGCGGCTGCCTCACGGCAGCGCCGTGGAGGAGGCGGAACTGGAGCGCATCGACAAGGGAGAGACTTTTTTGAAAGACCTCGGTTTTGCCGCGGTCAGGTTGCGCAGCCACGGTGAAGTGGCCCGGATCGAACTGCCGTCCGAAGACATAGCGGCCTGTCTGGAGTCCGGCGTCAGGAAACGGATTGACGACCATCTGAAGGAACTGGGCTACCGTTACGTATCCGTGGACCTGGCGGGCTACCGTATGGGCAGCCTCAATGAGCCGGAAGCGGCCGGCCGCAAGGAGTAATGATATGACCAATGACGCTTTGACCGAACTGCTGTCCGAAATCCGCGACGGCAGCGTCTCGGTCGAGAACGGGATCGAGCGGTTGCGCGACCTCCCGTACATGGATCTCGGACACACTAAATTCGACCTGCACCGCGCCCTTCGCAACGGCTTTCCCGAGGTGGTCTACGGCGAGGGCAAGACTCCGGAGCAGGTGGGCGAGATATTCACGCGCATGGGCGGCCACGCCAACATCCTGGCCACCCGCGTATCGCGGGAGATGGCCGATCACGTGCTGTCCGTCTGCCCGGACGCGGAGTACAATGCCATGGGCCGAGCCCTGACCCTGGCCCGGAAGCCCATCGCCTATCGGGAGGGGGAGATCGCCATCGTCACGGCCGGGACCTCGGACCTGGGCGTGGCCGAGGAGGCCCGCGTCACCTGCGAGATGCTCGGCAGCCACGCCCGGGTCACCTCGGACGTGGGGGTGGCGGGCATCCACCGCCTGCTGGACCGGCTCGACGACATCCGCAAGGCGCGGGTCATCATCGTCATAGCAGGCATGGAAGGGGCCTTGTCCAGCGTCATCGGCGGCCTCGTCTCCCAACCCATCATAGCCGTCCCCACCTCGGTCGGCTACGGCGCGTCCTTCTCCGGGCTGTCGGCGTTGCTCGGAATGCTAACCTCCTGCGCCAGCGGCGTGACCGTGGTCAACATCGACAACGGTTTCGGCGCGGCCTGCGCCGCCTGCAAGATCAATAACCTTTGACATGGGATAATATCGCCGCATTGATGCGGGAGAGACGGTCTCCGTATGTCCGCCGTCCCGAGAGCCGACACATGAATCCGACAAGCCATGCGCGCATGCCGCATAATGAAAGGGGAGCGACGGTGTACACCGCCGCTCCCCTTCATTGATTCGGGATCGAGTCGAACCTTACTTTTTCTTTGCCGTCGTGCGCTTGGTCCAGAGTTGCATCTCTTTCATCTTCTTGCGGCGCTCCCGCTGCAGGGATTTGCACACCAGGGGTAGCTTTTTCTTGTACCCGTACTGCTCCCGGTATTCTTCCGGGGTCATGCCGTGGGTGGCCAGATGCTTCTTGGTCAGCACTTTGAAAGACTTGCCGCAGGCACAGCAGAGAATGGATTTCTCCCGGATGGCCTTCTGGGGATCGACGGCTACGGGGGCACCGCTTTCTACCACGTCCCCTTCGGCAATGGCTTTGATGCCGGCGGCCAATTTCTGCACCATGGAGGTTATCTCTTCCTCGGTCATGGTCCGGACGCTTGCCTGCGCCTTCACTATCTCCAATGCCTCTTGCAAGTAATCTTCCATAGGGGTCTCCTTGTTACTCGGACTTTTCGCGATGCAATGCCGAAGCAATTGCATCGGGTCCAATGTTGCAATGCTAAAGTGTTACCGCAGCTAAAGCGTATTCAACATACGGCGTCGTGTGTCAAGAAATTTAGACATTGTTGATAAAAAGAATAACGCGACCCGGCAATTAAGGCGTTGGCAGGGGAAAGACCGGTACTCAAATATGCCTTGGCCTTGATTCCTTTTGCAGGGTGAAGTATATGCTGAATCGGTGAGGCGGTGGTATCGAGCAAAGCACAATCAATGGAGAGTGAAATGGGTTCTGACGGAAATAAAATCCATAAATTGGAGGCGGTTCACATGGATAAAGAGACCAATGCCGAGTCCGGGCAGCAGGCCGCGTCCACGGCGGCCGCAAGTGCCACCAGCCGGGACATGAGCAAGGTCGCGGTCATCGTCTCCCTGCTCGTGGTCGTGTTGCTGGTCATTTTCTTTTTCGGCATGAACAGGAACATCGCCGGGCTCACCGAAGAGGTGAAGAGCCTGGGCGCCCTGCGCCAGGACGTTTCCCAGCTCGACGACCGCATGGTCAAGATGGAGGAGGGCCTTCCGCTCCAGATGAAGCGGTTGCTCGCCCTGGACATGGTCAACGAGATGGCCATGAAGTCCGCCTACCTCGGCAATACCCTTGAGGACCAGGCTCTGCGCGACAAGATGCAGGGCATCCTTGAGTCCCTCAAGGATGTTCGCGGCGAATTGGAAAAGTAGCGTTCAGCCACTGAATTCAATCCGGCAAAGGTGTGGCGCTTTGTGCGCCGCACCTTTTTTTGTGCTGTATGAATTGATCAGTGTTGTTCGATGTTGTTCAAAAATAGGTTGACAGGGCGCTGTTTGGCCACTAATGTTCAATTAAATGATTAATGATCAACAAAGGTGGATGGGGTGAACAGAAAATTTATCAGTTTACGCGAAGTAGGGAGGCGGCTGGATATCCCGCCTTCCACTATTGTGTATTACAAGGATAAATTTGAAAGATTCATCCCCTCCGAGGGCGGCGCCGGACGCCGGACGCGGTATCCGGTTGAGGTCTTGGAAATCTTCAGGAGGATTCGGAAAATGTTCAACGACAATTGGTCAACTGAACAAATTGAACAGGAATTAGCATTGAAATTTGGCATGTTAATGAATGATCAACAGCATGATCAGTCATTTGAACAGCAGAATTCGTTCAGTTCCGTGCAGGACTTGGCCGGGGTGCTTTCGCGGATGTCCGACGTGCTGGACAATCAGTCCCTGTTTCGCAGTGAGATCCGTTCTCTGCGGGACGAGGTGGCCGCGCTGCGCGCCGAGCGCGAGGCCGAGTCGGCCAGGCAGGGGGAGGCCGTCCGCGCGCTGCGCGACGAGGTCGCCTCGCTCAAGCGCAGGCTGTCGGCCGGGCAGACCGGCGGCTCCGGCATCGACTTCCCGCCCGCCGAGTTCCTGGCCAGCCCGCTGGTCATCGCATCCGGGGGCGAGTTCCTCGGCGTACAGGGCAAGGGGAAACATTTCTCCCTCAAGGACTTCGTCCAGCTCATCGAACGCAAGGAGTCGGCCGCCGTGGCGGTGGAGACCTCCTGGAAGCGGCAGGACGGCCACTGGGTGCTTGTGGTACGCACCGAAGACTGCGACGGCGGCCGCGAACAGAACATCGTCCTGGTGGCCAAGAAGACGGTCACGCCCAGCCGAAACACGGTCACGGAGATCATCCGGCTCAACATCGACGGCAACGACGCCCCCGACGCGCTCCTGCTCACTTTGTTCCGCCAATTGAAGACTGTTTTCAACGGGTAACGGCCGTAATTGTTTTAACCTTCTTCTAGAAAAACTCTTGATTGATTCGGCCGTTTCCTTTATATAGCTACTGCCAAATATACTATCAGGTACCAAGTTTTGCCGGTTCATTTGGAGGAGACGGTATGCCCCAGGTCGCTGCGAGAATTACCCATGATCAGGAAAAGTGGCTCAAGGATTATTTCAAGACCAAGAGCGCCGGAGCCGAGTTTATCCTGCCTTGGGCCGTTGATGTCTTTTTCAAATCCATCCGCAACGTGTCGAGTGATTTTTCCGTTGCCGAACTCAAGACCATCCTCGAATCCCACAAGGAAGTGAAGCTGCTGCCCAACCAGTCCAAGCAGGCGTACCTGCTGCTTCGGGTGGAGGAGGCGTGCGACGAGCACAGCGTGCACATCCAGCATGGCGCGAGCAAGAGCAACCTCGAGGTGAAGCTGCGCCGCCTGACCGACCTGCAGGCCACCGCCCTGATGATCTGGGCCACGGCCTACTGGGTCAGCAAGGCCTGGAACGGCGTGTCCGTGGAAGACTACGTCAAGCTGTCCTGCGGTTGATCGGCGGCCCTGCGGCCGTCCCCATTTTTTACTGCGATTGTCGGATGCTGGTGTCGCCATCTTCCGGCGATCGTTGTTTTTTTGCCGGTGAGCGTTTTCTTGGAGAAGAACAATGGATAGACTTCCCTGCGTCCTGACAATCGCCGGGTCCGACTCCGGCGGCGGGGCGGGCATCCAGGCCGATCTCAAGACCATCACCATGCTCGGCGGATACGGGGCCAGCGTGATCACTGCCCTGACCGCCCAGAACACCGCCGCCGTGACCGGCATCCACGCCCCGTCGGCCAAGTTCGTGGCCCTGCAGCTCAAGACCGTGCTCGACGACATCAAGGTCGACGCGGCCAAAACCGGCATGCTTTTTTCCGCCCCGATCATCGAGGCCCTGGCCGCGCTGCTGGAGAAAAAGACTTTCCCCCTGGTGGTCGACCCGGTTTGCGTGGCCACTTCCGGCGGCAAGCTGCTGCAGGACGACGCGGTGGAGGCCATGGTGGACCGGATGTTTCCCCTGGCCGACCTGCTGACCCCGAACCTGCCCGAGGCCGAGCTGTTCACCGGCATGAGGATCGAGAGCCGGGAGGACGTCTTTCTGGCCGGGAAGTTGCTTCTCAAAATGGGCCCCAAGGCAGTGCTCATCAAGGGCGGGCACGCCGATTCCCTGGCCGTGACCGACTGGTACATGACGCCCGGCGCGGACCCGATTCCGTTCATGCAGCGGCGGGTCGACACGGATTGCACCCATGGCACCGGCTGCACCCTGTCCTCGGCCATCGCCACCGGGCTGGCCCGGGGGCTCGACATGGGCGCGGCCATCCTGCGCGGCCAGGAGTACCTGAACCTGGCCCTGCGCTCCGGATACCGGCTTGGGGAGGGGGGCGGCCCGGTCAACCACCTCGCGCCATGGACCAAGGAGCGGGCCAGGGGGGACGTGTTGACCTCGGTGGACGATTTCGGCAGGCGGCTGGCCGCCAGGCCCGGGCTCAGGGACATGCTGCCGCGCGGCCGGGCCAACGTGGCCGTGGCCGTGCCCTTTGCCGATTCCCTTCGGGACGTGGCCGGGTTCTCCGGCGGATTCATCACCTCGGCCCGGGGCATGGTCGACGTGGTCGGCTATCCCGAGTTCGGTGCGTCGGCGCGCGCGGCCTCCCTGTTGCTGTCCGCCCGGCGGGTCCGGCCGGAACTGCAGTGCGCCATGACCCTGGCCGGAGGCGAGCCCGTGCTCGGGGCGCTCAAGGCCTTGAATATGGAAATGGCCTGGATGGATTGGGAAGGGCGGCCGGATTACGTCACCGGCGAGGACGGCCGGTTCGAGGAGTGGGGCGGCCTGGAGGCACTCAAGGATCATGCGGCCCCGGAAACGGTCCGCGCCCTGGGCGACCCGGGCGGCCTGGGCCGGGAGCCGACCGTGTACGTGCTGGCCCCGGACATGGGGGAGTTGGTCGCCGTTTTGCGCGAGATCGCCGACGAATTGGCGGAAAACCCCGACGAAGTGTAGATTTCCGCCCTTGCGGGGCCTCCTACAGGTTGACATATGCGCGAGAGCTTGCTTAAACATCACGTTCTTTTTGCGGGCGTGGCGGAATTGGTAAACGCGCCAGATTTAGGATCTGGTACCTCACGGTTTGGGGGTTCGAGTCCCTCCGCCCGCACCACAAAATGCCATATTTACGCGCCTGCCCAGGCGTTCGAGGAGGATACGTCTCATGGAATACAATGTTGAAGAACTCTCCCCGGTGACACGCAAGATCACCGTTGAGGTCCCCGCAGAAGAGGTCAACGCAGCTCTCTCCGCCACCATCGCCCTGTACCGCATGCAGGCCGACGTCAAGGGCTTCCGCAAGGGCAAGGTGCCGTCTTCGATCATCGAGTCCAAGTTCCACAAGCAGGTCTACGGCGAAGCGACCACCGATCTGATCAACTATCAGATCAACGAAATCATGAGCGGCCTGTCCATGCAGCCCATGTCCCGCATCGACGTCGATGCCGAGGAACTGGTCCGCGACGAGGACTTCAAGTACGCCATCGAGTTCGAGGTGGCGCCCAAGCTCGATCTGCCCCAGTACAAGGGACTGAAGATCGAGGAAGTGGACGTGGTCGTGTCCGACGAGGAGATCGCCGAGGTCGAGGGACGCATCCTCGAGAACAACGCCGAGGTCAAGGTCATCGAGGACGTTCGTCCGCCCAAGGACGGCGAGGTCGCCTCCGTGAGCTTCGGCGCCTACCGCGACGGCCAGATCGTCGAGGGCATCCAGGCCGAGAACTTCGACCTGGTCCTGGGCCAGAACCAGGCCCTGCCCGAGTTCGAGGACATGATCAAGACCCTGTCCGCCGGCGAGTCCGGCGAGACCGACATCACCTTCCCGGCCGACTTCATCAACGAGAATCTGGCCGGCCAGACCGTGACCATGAAGGCCAAGCTGCACGCGGTCAAGGAGCGCATCAAGCCCGAGATGACCGACGCCGTGGCCCAGAAGGCCGGGTTCAAGGACGTCGAGACCATGCGCACCGGCATCCGCGAGTCCTACGCCTCCCAGCGCAAGCAGATGAACAAGTCCGCGGCCCAGAACGAGCTGCTGAACAATATCATCGGCGGCATCGAGGAATTTCCGCTGCCCCCGGCCATGGTCGAGGATCGCATCGACCGCCTGCTCAAGGACCTGGAATATCGCCTGGACCGTCAGGGCAAGGGCTTCCAGTCCCTGGGCAAGACCCCGGAGGAGCTGCGCGAGGGCTTCCGCCCCGAGGCCGAGGCCTCGGTCAAGTCCGAGATCTTCCTGCTGGCCGTGGCCGCCGAGGAAGGGCTGGAAATCTCCCCCGAGGAGATCGAGGCCACCCTGTCCCAACTGGCCATGCAGTCCCGCCAGCCCCTGCACGAACTGAAAAAGTACTATGAGGACAACAACCTCATCGTGCCCCTGAAGGACCGCCTGCTGTGCGACAAGGCGTCCGAGATGATCTACGACGCGGCCGAGGTCAAGCTGATCGCGTCGCCCACCGACGGCGGGGCCGCCAAGAAGGCTCCGGTCGAGAAGGCTGACAGCGCCGGGAAGGGCGAGGCCAAGTCCGGAGGCGTCCAGTTCCAGGACAAGGCCGAGGCCGTCGAATGGGCCGTGGCCAACCTGGGCCTCAAGGAGTCCACGGCCAAGGGCTATTCCCTGGCCAAGCTCCAGGAGCGCGCCGACAAGTTCGAGGCCGAACAGGCCTAGCTCTCAGCATCGTTTCGAGACAGACGGCGGTCCGGGAGCTTCCGGGCCGCCGTTTTTTTGCCGCCGCCCTTGACCTTGCCTCCCGGATGCCTATTTGGTTCCGGAAGCGGGAGAAGTTTCCCCTTGTCCTCATAGGGGAAATATCTCATACTGAATGACGTAAAACTGAGTGGATACGGGTGCTGTTCGCCCGATCAAGGGTGCGTGGGGGCTAACGTTTTCCCTCCGGACATCCGATAACCCGCCCAAGAGCCTTCAAGGAGACATACATGGTCGCCATTCCGATGGTCATCGAAACTACCGGTCGTACGGAGCGCGCGTACGACATCTATTCCCGGCTTCTTAAAGACCGGATCATCCTGCTCGGCACCGCCATCGACGATCACGTGGCCAGCCTGATATGCGCCCAGCTCCTGTTCCTGGAGTCCGAGGACCCGGAAAAGGAAATCTACATGTACATCAACTCGCCGGGCGGCGTGGTCACCGCGGGCATGGCCATCTACGACACCATGCAGTACATCTCCGCGCCCGTGGCGACCCTGTGCATGGGCCAGGCGGCCAGCATGGCCTCCCTGCTGCTCTGCGCCGGCGAGAAGGGCATGCGCTACGCCCTGCCGCACAGCCGTATCCTGATCCACCAGCCGCTGGGCGGCGCGCAGGGCCAGGCTTCGGACATCTCCATCCATGCCAAGGAAATCCTGCGCATGAAGGACGAGCTCAACGGGATCATGTCCCACCACACGGGCCAGTCCATAGACAAGATCACCGCGGATACCGACCGCGACTATTTCATGTCGTCCGAGGAAGCCCTCGAGTACGGACTCATCGACAAGGTCATGAAGTCGAGGGCGGACGTGGACGAAAGCATCAAGGGTTAATCGCCATGACGATCGACAAGAAGAACAATTCCTCCGACCTGTGCTGCTCGTTCTGCAGCAAGACCCAGGCGGAAGTGCAGCGGCTCATAGCCGGGCCGGACGTATACATCTGCGATGAATGCGTTGCCCTGTGCAACGACATCATGGCCCAGGAGACCATCAGCGAGGAATTCGAGGATGGTCGCCTGCTCCCTCCGCAGGAGATCAAGGAGCTGCTGGACCAGTACGTCATCGGCCAGGAACAGGCCAAGAAAATTCTGTCCGTGGCCGTGCACAACCACTACAAGCGCGTCTTCTACGCCGCCGCCAACGCGGGCGCTGACGACGTCGAGATCGACAAGTCCAACATCCTGCTCATCGGCCCCACCGGCTCGGGCAAGACCCTTCTGGCCCAGACCCTGGCCCGGGTGCTCAAGGTGCCGTTCGCCATCGCGGACGCCACCACCCTGACCGAGGCGGGCTACGTGGGCGAGGACGTCGAGAACATCCTGGTGCAGCTGCTCCAGAACGCGGACTACGACATCGACGCGGCCTCGCGCGGGATCATCTACATCGACGAGATCGACAAGGTGGCCCGCAAGGGCGATTCGCCGTCCATCACCCGCGACGTGTCCGGCGAGGGCGTGCAGCAGGCCCTGCTCAAGATCATCGAGGGCACCGAGGCCAACATCCCGCCCAAGGGTGGCCGCAAGCACCCCCAGCAGGAGTTCATCCGCATGGACACCTCGAACATCCTGTTCATCCTGGGCGGCGCCTTCATCGGCCTGGACAAGATCGTGCAGCAGCGCAAGCAGGGCTCCGGCATGGGTTTCGGCGCCAAGGTCGAGGCCAAGAAGGAAATGGACCTGGGCGAGCTGTTCGCCCTGTCCGAGCCCATGGACCTGATCAAGTTCGGCCTGATCCCCGAGTTCGTCGGCCGCATCCCGGTGCAGACCGCCCTGGAGGAGCTGACCGAGGACGATCTGGTGCGCATCCTGACCGAGCCCAAGAACGCGCTCATCAAGCAGTACCGCAAGCTCTTCGAGCTGGACAAGGTGGAGCTGACCTTCACCGAGAACGCGCTGCGGGCCATCGCCAAGAAGGCCATCGAGCGCAAGACCGGCGCGCGCGGCCTGCGCAACGTGCTGGAAACCACCATGCTCGAGATCATGTACAAGCTTCCGGCCATGCCCGACGTGCGCGAATGCGTGATCAATTCGGCCGTGGTCGAGAAGGACATGGATCCGCTCCTGATGTATCACCAGGAAGTAAAGTCCGCGTAGGGAAGCTTCTCATTGACATTCCGCCCGCGGGCCTTACTTGTTGTGCATCGGCGGTGTCCATTCCCCCCAGCGCGGGGGACCGCCATATTTTAACCCACGGAGGAATCAATGCCGACATTCAGCTTCGACGGCAAGAAATCCCCTGATTCCATGACCCTCCCGATGATGTCGCTGAGGGAAGTGGTGATGTTCCCGAAATCCATCGTCCCGCTGTTCGTGGGGCGTGAAGCCTCCATCAAGGCCATAGAGACCGCGGTCGCGGATTACGGCAAGCAGATATTCCTGGTCACCCAGAAGAGCCCGGAAAAAGAGCATCCCGAAGCGGACGATCTCTATCGGATCGGTACGGTCAGCAAGATCCTGCAGATGCTGCGCCTGCCCGACGGCACCATCAAGGTGCTGTTCGAGGGCGTGTCCCGCGCGGCCTGGGACCCGGAAACGGACATGATCCCCTACGCCGACGAGGAAGGGGACTACCCCAAGGCCCGGTTCCAGGTCCTGGGCGAGTCCGGCGAGGAGACCGCCGAGGGCAAGGCCCTCATCCGCGCGGTCCAGGATTCCCTTGAGGAGTTCGGCAAGGTCAACAAGAAGGTGGCCCCAGAGGCCATCCTGGCCATGTCCACCATCAAGGACGCGGGCCAGCTCGCCGACCAGATCATGCCGCACCTCAAGATCGATTTCTCCCGCAAGCAGGATATCCTCGAGGAACTCGATCCCAACCGCCGTCTCGAGCGCGTCTACGAGCTGCTGCTCGGCGAGATCGAGATCGTCTCCATTGAGAAGCGCGTCAAGGGACGCGTCAAGGACCAGATGGAGAAGAACCAGCGGGAGTACTATCTCAACGAGCAGGTCAAGGCCATCAACAAGGAGATGGGCCGCGACGACGACCCGCAGGCCGAGGCGCAGGAGCTGGAGGCCCAGCTGGACGCCAAGCCCATGTCCGAGGAGAACCGCGAGCGCGTCCGCAAGGAAATCAAGAAGATGCGGACCATGCAGTCGTCCAGTGCGGAGTACACCGTGGTCCGCAACTACATCGACTGGGTGCTCGACCTGCCCTGGGACAACATCAAGGACGACAAGGATGTGGACATCAAGCAGGCCCGGGCCATCCTCGACGAGGACCACTACGGCCTGGAAAAGCCCAAGGAGCGCATCCTCGAATACCTGGCCGTGCAGACCCTGGTGGAGACCATGAAAGGCCCCATCCTCTGCTTTGTCGGCCCTCCGGGCGTGGGCAAGACGTCCATCGCCCGGTCCATCGCCCGGTCCATGGACCGCGAGTTCCTGCGGTTGTCCCTGGGCGGCGTGCGCGACGAGGCCGAGATTCGCGGCCACCGGCGCACCTACGTGGGGGCCATGCCCGGCAAGATCATCCAGTCGCTCAAGCGGGTGAAGTTCAACAACCCGGTCATCTGCCTGGACGAGGTGGACAAGATGTCCGCCGACTTCCGGGGCGACCCGTCCGCGGCCCTGCTCGAAGTGCTGGACCCGGAACAGAACTACGCCTTCAACGACCACTATCTGGACCTGGATTACGACCTGTCCAAGGTGTTCTTCATCACCACGGCCAACAACCTGGAAGGCATTCCGCTGCCGTTGCAGGACCGCATGGAGATCATCCGGCTGCCCGGCTACCTGGAGACCGAAAAGGTGGAGATCGCCAAGGGGTTCCTGCTGCCCAAACAGATCAAGCAGCACGGGCTCAAGCCCGACAACCTGAAGGTCTCGGACAACGCCATCCTGGACGTGGTCCGCTACTACACCAAGGAAGCGGGCGTGCGTAACCTGGAGCGCGAGATCGCCTCCATCTGCCGCAAGTCCGCCATGAAGATCGTGGAGGATCACGACCGCGACAAATCCATCCAGATCTCCAAGCAGAGCCTGCAGAAGATCCTGGGCGTGACCAAGTTCACCTACGGCGAGCGCGAGGAAGAAGCCCAGGTGGGCGTGTGCAACGGGTTGGCCTGGACCCAGCTCGGCGGCGAGATGCTCCTGGTCGAGGTGGTCCTCATGCCCGGCAAGGGCAAGGTGGAGATCACCGGCAAGCTCGGCGATGTCATGCAGGAGTCCGCTCGGGCGGCCGTATCCTACATCCGCTCCCGGTCCGACCTGCTGGGGCTCAAGCCCGACTTCTACAAGCTCGTGGACATCCACATCCACGTGCCGGACGGGGCCACCCCCAAGGACGGCCCGTCCGCGGGCGTCACCCTGACCACGGCGTTGATCTCCGCGCTGCTGAACATCCCGGTGCGCAACGACCTGGCCATGACCGGCGAGATCACCCTGCGCGGCCGCGTCCTGCCCATCGGCGGGCTGCGCGAGAAGCTTCTGGCCGCCCATCGCGGGCTGATCAAGACCGTGCTCATCCCGGCGGACAACGAGAAGAACCTTCAGGACGTTCCCAAGGACATCCTCAAGGACCTTGAAGTCATCCCGGTCAAGACCATGGATCAGGTCATCGACAAGGCGCTCGAGGGCAACTCCAGGAACATCTGGGTGCGCAACCACGGCGAGGCCCCGGTGGCCGCCTGCCTCCTCAAAGAGGAGTTCCAGCGGCCCGCCCGCCAGTAGAACCCTTCAAACGAATCGGAAACAAAGCCGGACGGTACCCTTGCCGTCCGGCTTTTTTCGTGTAGTCTTGAGGGAACCTGGAGGTCCACCATGAGCGAATTGACGAGAAAGGAACGCGCCATGGGCGCGATAGTCGGCCTGTACATCGGCGACGCCCTGGGGCTGGGCCCGCACTGGTACTATGACCTGAACGAGCTGCGCGCCGACTACGGCGACTGGATCACGGACTACCGGCCGCCTAAGCCCGGGCGCTACCACGACGGTTGCAAGGCCGGGGACGTGTCCCAGACCGGACAGGTCTCCCTGCTTCTGCTCGGGTCCCTGGCGGACAAGGGCGGGTACGACGAGGCCGACTTCACGGCCCGGCTGGACGAATTTCTGCAAACCATCGACGGCACGCCGCAGGGCGGGCGGTACACGGACATCGCCATGCGCGAGGTCTGGCAGGCGCGTAAGGACGGCAAGCCGTGGCCCGAGGCCGCCGGGCTGTCCGATTCGGGCGAGGCCGCCGTGCGCGGGGTCATGCTGGCCGCGCGCTACGCCGACGACCCGCGTGAACTGGCCGCCCACGCCATGGCCAACATCCGCCTGACCCACGCCGAGCCGTTCGTGGCCGCGCAGTCCCTGGCCTTCATCCTGTCCGTATGTCGCCTGATCCGAGGCAAGACCCTGGAGAAGTCCGGCAAATCGCTCATGGGCTGGGCCCAGAAGGAAGTGGACCGGGCGCTCATCGACGTCTTTCTCCAGCCAGGCCTGGTGCACGAGGCTGCGGTGGACGCGGACATCCTGGTGGACCCGCCGGAGCGCATCGCCCAGATATACGGCCTGGCCTGCCAGCTCGGCTTCATGGTTCCGGCGGCCTACTGGCTGTCCAGCCGGTATGCCGACTTCGAGACCGCCGTGCTCACGGCCGTCAACGGCGGGGGCAACAACATGGCCCGCGCTTGCCTGACCGGGGCCCTTTCCGGGGCGCGGGTCGGCCTGCGTGGTATTCCGCAGCGGTTCGTGGACGGTCTGCGCGACCGGGACGAGATATTGGCGGGCGCGGAAAGGGTGGCTTCGGCTCTGGACTAACCGGCCAACGGGGTGAGGGACGAAAGGCCCTTGAAGCTGATGGAGGTGAGCAGAGCGTTTTGGCGGAGCATCTGCATGCCCGGATTGTCGCCCTTGTCGGTGAGCGGCTTGTTGTTGTGCACCGCCTCCTTGGGGTCGATGCCCTGAGGCTGGTACTTGCGTTCCCGCTCCTTTTCCTCTTCCTCGTCGGTCTTGCCGGGCATCTTGGCCGTCATCTTGGTCAAGCGGGAATGGGATTTGACGCCGGTGATCTTTTCCAGCTCGTTCTCAATGTCGCGGATGCGCGTCTTCTGTTCATCCGTGGGATTGCCCTCGGCCATGGCCATGGTTTGGGCCAGGAGGTTCTGCAGGAACTGCACCCGCTGCTCTTCCTCGGGCGTGAGCTCTTTCCGGACAGGGAAGGGCGAGCCTCCGAGTTGGATCTCGTCGGCTTTCTTGGCTTCCTCGTTCACGGTCGTGATGTTCCGCGACCGGCTGAGCCGTCGGGTGGTTTCGGTGGTGTCGGGCCAGAGGGCCGTGTCGCTGGATATCTGCATTTCGCCTCCCGGGCGGAAAGGATTGCCGCCCCCGGAAGCCATGCAGGAATCGGTCCGGAAATAAGGTGTCCTAAAACGAAGCGGCCCGCTCAAGGCGGGCCGCTTTGCTTTTTGTGTTATTGGATTTTCGATGTGATGTTGTGCTTGATCCAGGTCCCGTCCCACCATTCGATGGGCTGGGTGGGCACGCCGCCCACGGTGATGCCGTAGTGCAGGTGATCACCCCCCGCTAGTCCCGTGGCCCCGGTGTGGGCGATGATCTGGCCCTTTTGGACCATATCGCCGGTCTGTACGGCGATGGACGAGAGGTGGGCGTAGAGGGACTGCAGGCCCAGGCCGTGGTCCAGGACGACCACGTTGCCGTAGATGCCCAGGAAGTCCGCGAAGACCACCCGGCCGTCGTTGCCGGCCGGGACCGGCGCGTGCTGGATGCTGGCCAGGTCCAGGCCGAGGTGGGTCTGGTGGTCCACCTTCTTGCCCTGGTACATGTAGTCGCGGGCGTCGGCGAAGCGGGCGCGGTTGGCCGCGTTGGGCAGACGCACGAACGTGCCGGACCAGAGCATGGTCGGGCTGGTCTGGCGGCTGAATTCCACCAGCCTGGCCCGGTTCTCCTTGCGGATGGTGTTGTTGATGTACAGGTACTGGTCGAGCAGCGAGCCCTGCTTTGCGGGGATGAGCCCCTGAAATTCCGGGATGGTCTGCTCCATGAAGCTGTCGGACAGGTTGATCTTGTCCTGTCGGAAGGCGCGCGGATTGGTGTGGTAGTTGAAGGACCGCTTGGCGCTGTTCCCGGCCGCGTCCGAGGCCACGATGAACGGCTGGAAGTCCTTGACCGGCACATCCCACGGGTGGGCGAACAGGCAGTAGTAGAGGAACTTGCCCGCATTGCCGGGCTGCAGGTAGGCCGGGAAGAACCGCTCGCCCACCTGGATGCCGGTCTTGGCCGCCTCTTCGCTCAGGGCGTAGATCATCAGCCCGGCCCCGCCCTGGTTCAGGTTGTTGACCGGGGATTCCACGTAGATGCGCGGCGGGGTCAGGTCCAGGGAATAGGTCTTCCGGGCCTTGCTCGTGCCCGCCTGGCCAAAGGGGTAGAGGGAGGCGTCCCGGGCCGTGACCTCGATGGTGAACTGGCCTTCCTGCATGGTCCCGGAATCCAGGGGGATATCCTCCTGGACCTGGAGGATGCCGCCGGGGTAGGTCTTGGCGGCCAGGGGGATGCGCTTGTCACCCTGGACCGCGTATATCTCCAGGGACTTCAGGCCGCTACCCGGATCGTCCACCTTGACGGACAGGGTGGAGCCCTTGCCCAGCTGGTCCGTGTCCGGACCGATGGACACCACCGGGGGCGTGGTGTCGCGGAAAATCATGAAGGCCCCGGCGCAGAGAGCCAGGAGAACGATGATGGCCAGAAGGCCGCCCAGGGGCAGCTTGCCGCCGCTTTTCTTTTTGGTCAGGCTTGTGTCTTTGCTCATAATACTTCCTGTGTGATTAAATCTAGACTATTTCTATAATACTCCAGGAGAGGACACAAGGGGAGAAGGGGAAAAGTCCGCGCCCGGGGACCGTTGGCGCGAAGCGGGGGAGGAATTTCGAAAAAAGCCGCATCCGGGGATGCGGCTTCGGTTTTCGGTTCGGGTCAGCGTTCCTGTTCCAGGCCGTCCATCAGGTTGATGGTCAGGCGCAGGAAGTCGGCCTCGGTGACGATGCCGACCAGCCCGCCGCCTTCGACCACGGGCAGGCATCCATATTTGTTGTTCAGCAGGAGCCGGGCCGCGTCCCTGAGGGAGGTCTCCGGCGCGACGGACGTGATGTCCGCGCGCATGATCTCATGGATGGGGATGCCGGAGTCGATCTCCTTCTGGGTCTCGGGATCGAGGTCGGCCAGTTTGGAGATGGTCGCGGCCAGGATGTCCCGGTGGGTGACGAGCCCGGTGAAGACGTTGTCCACGGTGACGATGGGGATGTGCCGGATGCGCTGCAGGTCCATGAGTTCCCGCGCACTGTGCAGCGAGTCGTTCTCCCTGAGGGAGAAGACGGGCGACGACATGAGGTCCTTCACCTTCAGCATAAATCCTCCTAGGTCTACCATTACAATCCGCCAACCGGGGAATTCTGTCAAGATTTCTGCCTCCTTTCCGCTGATTTCCCGCCCCCCGAGTTGACTTGGAGTGTAAAATCTGTTCAGCATCCCGCAGGTGTTTTCGTTCATGGAACGCCGTATCCCCAGGAGTGACGATGGTTGACCCGGTAAGGCTCAGGGAGCGCATGGTGCGCGACCAGATTCAGGCGCGCGGCGTGACGGACGAGCGCGTGCTTGCGGCCATGCGCGAACTGCCGCGACATGTTTTCGTTGAGGAGGCCCTGGCCTACAAGGCATACAGCGACGGGCCGCTGCCCATCGGCGAGGGGCAGACCATCTCCCAGCCCTACATCGTGGCCCTGATGTCCGAATTGCTCCAGGTGGAGCCGGGCATGAAGGTGCTGGAGATCGGCACCGGATCCGGCTATCAGGCGGCGGTCCTGGCCCACATGGGGGCCGAAGTCCACACCGTGGAGCGGATCAAGAAGCTGTTCCACGCGGCGCGCAAGCGGTTCCTGGACATGCGCATGTTCTCGGTCAAGCTCAAGCTCGACGACGGAACCATGGGGTGGCCCGAAGAGGCTCCGTTCGACCGGATTATCGTCACGGCGGGCGGTCCCGAGGTCCCCGGGCCGCTGGTGGACCAGCTGGCCGACCCGGGCCGCATGCTCATCCCGGTGGGCGAGTCCAGACGCAACCAGAGCCTGATCCTGGTGGAGAAGAAGGACGGCCGGGTCACACGCGAGGACAAGGGCGGCGTGGCCTTCGTGGACCTGGTGGGCAGCCATGGCTGGTAGCGCGGGAGACGGCATGGGCGGCAACGGCATGACTTTCAGGGCGGCCTTCATGGCCGGCCCCGGGCCGCGAACCCTGCGCGAGGCCGCCATGCTCTGGCTCAAGGGCGTGTGCATGGGCGGAGCGGACATCATCCCCGGCGTGTCCGGCGGGACCATCGCGTTCATCACCGGCATCTATTCGCAACTGGTGGACGCCATTCGTTCCTTCGACACGCTCTTTGCGCGCAGGCTGCTGCGCCTGGACCTGAAGGGGGCCCTGGCCGAGGTGCACGCCCGCTTTCTCGGCTGCCTGCTTTTCGGCATCCTGACCGCCATCGTGACCATGGCCGGGTTCATGAATTTCATGCTCAACAACCACCCGGTGGAGATCTGGTCCCTGTTCTTCGGACTCATCGCGGCCTCCATCTTCGTGGTCGGGCGGGAGATCAGGCCCTTGAATGTCGCGAACATGAGTTTTGTCCTGCTCGGAACCGTGGGCAGCTATCTTCTGGTGGGCATGATTCCGGTGTCCACGCCCGAGACCCCTTCCTTCATCTTCCTGTGCGGCTCCATCGCCATCTGCGCCATGATCCTGCCGGGCATCAGCGGGGCGTTCCTGCTGCTCATGCTGGGCAAGTACGAATACGTGACCAGGACCCTCAAGAATCCGTTCCTGTGGGATAACTTCGTGGTCATCGCGACCTTTGCCGCCGGGGCGGTGGTGGGCATCGTCCTGTTCTCCAGGGTGCTGCATTTCCTGCTCAACCGCTGGCACGCGGCCACGGTCAGCGTGTTGACCGGATTCATGATCGGGGCTCTGCGAAAGGTCTGGCCCTGGAAAGAAGTCTTGGAATCGGCGGTCATTCGTGGGAAGATGCATGTGTTGAGGACGCAGAACGTCCTGCCCGACGGCTTCACCTGGGAAGTGGCCCAGGCCTTGGGCCTGTTTGTCCTGGGGGTACTCGTGGTCATTGCTTTGGAGCGGCTTTCGAACCGTGTTAAATGAATGGTGCTCCCTTGCGGGAGAAACAGATAAAGAGAGAATCATATGAGTGAGTGCAGTTCGGGCTCCTGCGGAGGCGGCAGCGGCGGCAAGCCCAGCGCCAAGATGAAGATCCAGGACGAGATGATCAAGTCCACCCTGGAGAAGATCAAGTACAAGCTGTTCATCATGAGCGGCAAGGGCGGGGTGGGCAAGAGCTCGGTCTCGGTCAACGTGGCCGCGGCCCTGGCGGCCGAGGGCTACAAGGTCGGCCTGCTCGACGTGGATATTCACGGCCCCTCGGTGCCGACCCTGTTGGGCATCTCGGGCACCCTGGATATCGATCGCGGGTCTTTGATAATCCCCAAGGAATACAACGAAAATCTCCACGTGGTCTCCATGGAGTCCCTGCTCAAGGACCCGGATCAGGCCGTGCTTTGGCGCGGCCCCATGAAGACCTCGGCCATCCGCCAGTTCATCTCCGACGTGCAGTGGGGCGAGCTGGACTTCCTGGTGGTCGATTCCCCTCCGGGCACCGGCGACGAGCCCATGACCGTGCTCAAGACCATTCCGGACGCCCTGTCCGTGGTGGTCACCACGCCCCAGGAAGTGTCCCTGTCCGATGTGCGCAAGTCCATCAACTTCCTGCAGTACGCCAAGGCCCCGATCCTCGGGGTCGTGGAGAACATGAGCGGACTGGTCTGCCCGCACTGCCACCAGGCCATCGACCTGTTCAAGAAAGGCGGCGGCAAGGATCTGGCCGAAAAGTACGGCCTGGACTTCCTCGGGGCCATTCCCCTGGATCCGGCCACGGTGGTGGCGGGCGACCTGGGCGTCCCGGTGGTCTTGCTGGAAGAGGATTCCTTTGCGAAACGCGCGTTCACCGAGTTGGCGGGCACCATCGCGGCGGCCGCCCAGAGCAGTCTTGAGGCGGCCTCGACCACAAACACGTAAGGCGGGAACGATGGACAAGAAGAAAGTTTTCAATCTTCCCAACTGTCTGACCATGGCCCGGATACTGGCGGCACCCTTTATCGTGCTCCTGCTCTATTTCGAGATGTGGTTCCAGTTCAGGCTCGGCTCCTATTTCGCCTTCGGCCTGTATTTCCTGGCCTGCATGACCGACTACTTCGACGGCAAGATCGCCCGCGGGCAGAACACCATCACCAACCTGGGCAAGTTCCTCGACCCCCTGGCCGACAAGTTGCTCATCGGCTCGGCCCTGATCATGCTGGTCAGGCTCGGGCCGGGGTGGGGCGTGCCCGCCTGGGTGGTGATCATCATCATCTGCCGCGAGCTGGCCGTGACCGGCATGCGTGCCATCGCCGCCGAAATGGGCGAGGTGGTCGCAGCCGACCGGCTGGGCAAGCTCAAGACCCTGACCCAGTCCCTGTCCCTGGGTTTCCTGATCTTCCACTACCCGCTGTTCGGCTGGGACCCCCGCCCCACGGGCATAGTCCTGCTGTACATAGCGCTCGTCCTGACCGTGGTCTCGGGCGGCCACTACCTGTACAACTTCTACAAGAAGTGGATCGGCACCCCCAAAGAGGGCTGATCGGACGGTGGCTCCCGTCTGGGCGACGGGGCAAAACGTTCCGGGCGAGTCTAGAAAAAATCGAGACCCGTCCGGCCGCACCCGCCGCATGTGTGGCAACCGTTCGTCTCCGTTGGGAAATTTCAGGGATGACAGGGGGATGCTTACATGCTAGTTTTGGGTACAGCACAACTGTACAAGATCTCGAAAAAAGGGTTAATAAGCGAAGAGAGACAAACATTTCTGAGAGATACCTATGTCGGATTCCAGCTCGGTCAAACATCTTGTCCGCATAACCAACTGCCTCCAGACCATTCTCGATCTCGAGTCACAGCTGGAGCAGTTGGAAAACGGCCACTCCCTTTTGGACGAATTCGCGGTCCTCAAGTCGTTCCTCGAAAAGATTGATGAGGTCGAGTTGAGCGAATCGGACGTGGAGCGCATAGAGACGGCGACGTCGAACTTTCTCAGGGAATTGCAGGGGCCGCTGGCGCGCCGCAAGTCCCGGACGGGAGCGGAGCGCAGGCTTCAATAAACCATGCGAGGCAGATTGATATTCGTGGCGCTGCTCGTCGCCATCAACCTTTTCCTGTTGACCAGGCTCATCTGGAGCGACCAGGGGGTGTTCGCCTATCTGGAGCTGAAGAACCGCTACGAGGTCCTGCGCCGGAAGATCGAGACCGTGGACGCCAGGAGCCTGGACCTGAGCCAGGAGATCCGCAAGCTCAAGTCGGACAAGGCGTACCAGGAGAAGGTCATTCGAGAGAAGATGAATTTTGTCAAGAAGGACGAATTGCTATACATATTCCCGGATGAGAAGGACCAACCTCGCGGAGAAACCGCCGATGTGCAAGAAAATTGAATGGTATCAGGAAGTTCTCTCCTTGGAACCCGGCTCCCGGGTTTTCTTCCCCCTGGCCAAGCTGTTCGTCGAGAACGGGCAGCCCGAGGACGCGGTCAAGACGCTGCGCCAGGGGTTGGACAGGCATCCCGACTACCTTGAGGCGCGCATGCTCCTGGTGGAGTTGCTGACCGAGCTCGACCGCGAGGCCGAGGTTCACGAGCAGCTGGAGCGGGTCATCAACCCCCTGCGCGACTATCCCGCGTTCTGGCGCGGCTGGGCACGGAGCCTGCCGCCCGAGCAGCGCGATCTGGCCGTCTTCCTGATGCTGGTGGCCTCCAACCTTTCCGGCGATACCATCAAGTGGACCGACGTGGTCTTCGAGGGTATCGGCACCCTGGCCGACCGGCTGGTGGGCGCGCCCCTGCCGCCCCCGGTGGACTGCCCGCCGCCCTTCAGAATGCCCGAGCGCGAGCGGCCGCATTTCGACGAGGACGGCGGACGGCCGGACTTCAGGCCCGGAACCGGCTCGTTCCGGACCAAGACCATGGCCGATCTGCTCGCCTCCCAGGGGGACGTGGAGGGCGCACTTGAAATCTACCGGGATTTGTTGCAATCAACCGTGTCCGACGAACGACGCGCCGAGCTGCGGGACCGGATCGTGCATCTGGAGCGCAACCGGGACGGCAGCGGGCCGGACGCCGATGCGGACGCCTTCAGCGTGCACTCCAAGAATCGGCTGATCAGCACGCTCGAGACCCTGGCCGCGCGGTTCGAAGCCCGGGTCCAGGGCTAGCAAACCTGTAAGGGACGGCCCAGCCTCGCGGCGCGTCCATGCATGAAAGCGGGAATATGCGATACCTATTTTTGATCATCCTGGCCGCCGCCACGTTGCTCGGCGGCTGCGGCGTGTGGGACTCCACCACCGAATATACGAAAGAGACCTGGGAGACCACGCGCGATTTCGTGAATCCGCCGCCGGTCATCGACACGGACAGCTACCAGTTCACCAATCCCAACCAGGAAAAACTGGCCAAGCTCATCTCTCCGGTGGACGGTCCCCTGACCACCTTGATCCGGTTCGTGGACGACACGGACACCATGCCCGGCATAGACTGGCTCGACCTGCTCATGGCCCGCTTCCCGTGGGTCGACCGGGTCCTGGTCACGGACGAGGAGGGGACCATCATCTTCATGCAGCCCCAACTCCCGGTGAAGCGCATCAGCAAGCCGTTGGTCTTCGAAGGGGTCTGGCGGCAGGTCCGCCTGCTGACCGTGGTGGACTACTCCGACCTCGGCCCCGAAATGTACATCGGGCGGCCCTATTTCGACGACGTCCAGTTCAGCGGGCTGATCGGCGTGGGGTTCGATCCCCGATCGCTCATGCGCCTGTGTCCGGACCCCAAGGCCCTGATCATCATCCACCCCGGGCACAACGTCTGGACCCTGGGCGCGGACGTGGACAAGGAAGCTCTGCTGGCCGTGGACTGGGAGGACATCCTCAAGAGCGAGGTCCAGGGGCAGGTCAAGGCCGGCAACCGGTATTACACCTGGTTGACCCGTTATGTGGGTAAGGATCAGTACATTTACGCTACGGAAAGCGTGGACCCCAACGCAGAGGGAAGCTGGTGGCCATTCTAGGGGCGCAAAACAAACGAGGGGGCAGGCAAATGTCGCAACAGGTAACCGTTACCGAGCATATTCTTCTGCATCAGAAGATGGTGCCGGGCGCAACAGGCCAGTTCACGCGACTTTTCAACGAACTCGTGCTCTCCGCCAAGATCATCGGCCGCGCCGTGAACAAGGCGGGACTGGTGGACATTCTCGGCTTCACGGGCGACGTCAACGTTCAGGGCGAGGAGGTCAAGAAGCTTGACGAGTACGCCAACCGCATCCTCATCCACCGTCTGGCCCGGTCAGGCGTGCTCTGCGCCATGGCCAGCGAGGAGAACGCGGACATCATCGAGGTCCCGGAATCCCTGCCGCGCGGCGAATACATCATCATCTTCGATCCCCTGGACGGCTCCTCCAACATCGACGTCAACGTCAACATCGGGACCATCTTTTCCATCTTCAAGCGCAAGAGCGACCCGAACGCGGCGCTCATGTCCAGCGACGTGCTCCAGAAGGGCAGCGAACAGGTGGCCGCGGGCTACGTGCTCTACGGCTCCTCGACCATGCTGGTATTCACCTGCGGCGACGGCGTGCACGGCTTCACCCTGGACCCGAGCGTGGGCGAGTTTTTGCTCTCGCACCCGAACATCCGTATCCCGGAGCAAGGCAAGATCTACTCGGTCAACGAGGGGTACGAGCGGTACTGGGACCGCCATACCAAGAAGGCCCTGGCCTATTTCAAATCGCCCAAGAACGCCCTGCGCAAGCCGTACTCGGGCCGGTACATCGGCTCCTTGGTGGCGGATTTCCATCGCAACCTGCTCTACGGGGGCATCTTCATGTATCCCGCCGATCTGCGCGACCCCAAGAAGCCCACGGGCAAGCTGCGGCTGACCTGCGAATGCAACCCCATGGCCTTCCTCGCCGAGCAGGCGGGCGGCATGGCCGTGGACGGCGTCAACCGGGTCATGGACATCGAGCCCGACCACCTGCACCAGCGCATTCCCTTTTTCTGCGGCTCGCGCAACGACGTCCAGGTGGTCCAGGAGATCTTCGAATCCGAGTCCCGGAGAAAGAAGAACCGCTGATGCTCATCCTCGGTATCGAGACCTCCTGCGACGAGACAGCCGTGGCCCTGGTCCGAGACGGCCGCCTGCTGGGGCAGGAGCTGGCCACCCAGGTGGACACGCACGCCCTGTTCGGCGGCGTGGTCCCGGAGATCGCGTCCAGGGAGCATCTGCGCGTCCTGCCCCGGCTCTACCAGGAGCTGATGCGCAAGACCGGCGTGAGCGCCGATGACCTGGACGGCGTGGCTGTGGCGCGCGGACCGGGCCTGCTCGGCAGCCTGCTGGTCGGCGTGAGCTTCGCCAAGGGGCTGAGCCTGGCGTGCGGCGCGCCGCTGATCGGGGTCAACCACCTCTGGGCGCATCTGCTCGCGCCCGGGCTGGAAGGGGAGCTCCGGTTCCCGGCCCTGGGGCTGCTCGTCTCGGGCGGGCACACCCACATCTACCTGGTCAAGTCGCCCACGGAGTTTACGCTGCTCGGCCGCACCCTGGACGACGCGGCCGGTGAGGCCTTTGACAAGACCGCGAAGATGTTGAATTTCCCATACCCGGGCGGACGTTACATCGACGAGCTCGCCCAGGAGGCCGAACCGGATACGGGGCTGTTTCCCCGGCCGTACATCGACAACCCGACCCTGGATTTCAGCTTCAGCGGGCTCAAGACCGCCGTGGCCAACTTTGTCGCCGAGCACCCGGAACTGGTCTTCGGGACCATGGCCGACCCGCAGGCCGTGGCCGACCTGCCCGCGCAGCGGCGGGCCGCCCTGGCCCGGGTCTGCGCCTCCTTCAACTGGAGCGTGGCCGACACCCTGCGTATCAAGGTGGAGCGCGCCCTGAAACAGGTGGGCGAGGTCCGGAGCCTGATCGTGGCCGGGGGCGTGGCCGCCAACACGGGCGTGCGCGAGGCCATGCGCGGGGTGGCCGAGGCTGGCGGCATTGAGCTGACCCTGCCTGGCCTGGCCCTGTGCACGGACAACGGGGCCATGGTCGCCCATGCCGGATGGCTGTTGGCCAAGGCGGGCTACCGACACGGCCTGGACCTTGAGGCTATACCCCGGGGGCGTATTGTTCCACTAGACTGGGAACGGGTGCGAGCGGATGCCCGGGAGTCGTGAAAATTCCCGGCACGCCTTGACAGTAGGGTACATGCGGACCTATTTTAAATAAATTGCGAAAACGATTGCGGCATGGCGCCGCTCCGGCGTCGCCGGACCACGAGAATACAAAGGCCGTTGGCCGAGTAAAAAAAGGAGAACTTCATGGCGAACCAGATCACCGACGGTAGTTTTGAGCAGGACGTTCTGCAGAGCGACATCCCGGTCCTCATCGATTTCTGGGCGCCCTGGTGCGGTCCCTGTCGTGCCATGGGTCCCGTCATCGACGAACTGGCCGAGGAATTCGACGGCCAGGTCAAGATCGTCAAGATGAACGTTGACGAGAATTCCGCCACTCCCGGCAAGTACGGCATCCGCGCCATCCCCACTCTGATCCTGTTCAAGGGCGGCGAAGTCGTCGACCAGTCCACCGGTGCCGTTTCCAAAAGCAGCATCAAGGAAATGATCACGAAAAAGGCGCTGTAATCGATGAAATCTTATGACGCCGTAGTCATAGGGGGCGGCCCGGCAGGAATGACGGCTGCCCTTTATCTTTTACGGGCCGGAGTGAAGACCGCCATGGTCGAGAAACTGTCCCCCGGCGGGCAGGTTCTGATGACCGCGGAGATCGAGAACTACCCCGGGTTCCCCAAGGGGCTCCAGGGGTGGGAGCTGGCGGACAAGTTCGCCAACCATCTTGAGGACTATGATCTGCACCGGATCAACGACGAGGTCAAAGAGATCAAGGTCGGCGCTCCTTGGCACACCATCGTGGTGGGCGACGAGGAAGTCCAGGCCAAGACCGTGGTTCTGGCCACCGGATCGCGGTATCGCAAGCTCGGCGTGCCCGGCGAGGAACGACTGCTCGGACGGGGCGTGTCCTATTGCGCCCTGTGCGACGGCAACTTCTTCCGGGGCCGGGAGGTGGCCGTCATCGGCGGCGGCAATTCCGCTCTCGAGGAAGCCCTGTATCTGGCCCGCCTGGTGAACAAGGTCTACCTCGTCCATAGGCGCCAGGATTTTCGCGGCCACATCTGCTACCAGAAGAAATGCTTCACCCACGAAAAGATCGAGGTCATCCGCAACAAGGTGGTCGAGGAGATCGTGGGCGGGAGCGACGTGGAGGCCCTGGCCCTGCGCGATGTCGGCGACGGCGTACGGTCCCGCCTCGAACTGGACGGCGTGTTTGTCTTCGTCGGGTTCGAACCGATCATGGACTTCGTGCCCAAGGATATCGAGATGGTTTCCAACGGAATCGTGACCGACGTGGAGATGCGCACCAACGTGCCCGGCATCTTCGCCGCCGGCGATATCCGGGCCAAGCAGTGCCGCCAGGTGGCTTCCGCCGTGGGCGATGGGGCGACCGCCGCCACCGCCGCCTTTTCCTATCTTGAGAAATTGGACTAGGAGTCCCCATGCGTCGAATAATGGCCCCCGTCCTTTTGCTCGTCCTGTTGTCCCTTACGGGATGCATGCTGATCGACAGCTATTTCCTGCCTCCGCCGGAGGATACGGCCCAGGAGCTGTACGAGGCGGGCATGGCGGCCATGGACGAGAAGAACTACGGGGATGCCCAGGATTACTTCTCGAAACTGAAGGATCGGTTTCCGTTCAGCCCGTTCTCCCTCAAGGGCGAACTGGCTCTGGGCGACGCCTACTACCTGGACGAGGACTACGTGCACGCCCTGGAGGCGTACAAGGAGTTCGAGGCTCTGCACCCCAGCAACGAGAACATTCCCTACGTGCTCTTCCAGATAGCCAGCACCGATGTTTCCATGTTCAAGACCATCGACAGGCGGCAGGAGAACGTCAAGGAAGGGCTGGAGTATCTTTACCGGCTGGTGGAGACCTATCCCAAGTCCGAGTACGCCGAGGCGGCCAAGGAGATGATCACCAAGAGCCGCCGCATCCTGGCCGAGCACGAGATATTCGTTGCCGACTTCTTCTGGCGCACGGAACAGTACGGCCCGGCCTGGCACCGCTACCAGTACGTGGTGGAGAACTTCTCGGATATCACGGAGCTGCGCGATTACGCCATCAAGCGGGCCGAATACTCCTACTTCGAATACCAGAAGACCTTGTCCGATGACGAGCGCCAGCGTATCCAGGGGAGTTGGAAGCTCTGGCTCAAGCAGTGGCTCTAGCCACTGCCCAACCCTTCAACCGTTGGCGGTTCCCATGCCCGACCCCGCACTGTCACTGCCCGACCTGTTAGGCGAGTCCCTGGTGGACGACGCCCTGTTCGCGGCGGCCTATGCGGAGTCCTCGGATAGGGAACGCGCCCTGATGAAGACCTGCATCGCCCGCTTGTACGACTGGTACGGGCCGCGCAAGGACACGGCCCGCGAGGTCGCCACGCGTTGGCGCGGCGGCTTCGGATCGGTGAGCCGGTCCGCGCCCGTGGATTTCGCCCTGGTCCTGTTCGACGAAAACTTTGTTTCCCCGGCCCGGCTGCTGGCCGCGCTGGTCCCTGCGGCGGCCTGCGGCGTGCCGTGCGTCCTGGCCGTCCGGATGAACGCCGTGGGAGATTGGGCGCGTCCGCTGCTCACGGCCATGGAACTGGCCGGGCAGGAATTGGTGGCCGACCTGACCGGGGAGGACCTCTCCAGCCTGCTCGACGACTTGGCGCAAGCCAAGGCGAGCGGGGCGGTGGCCGATCTGACCGGACGGCCCGGCCTGTGCGCCGGGCGGAGCGGGCTGGCCGTGCACACCCCGGCCTTTGACCGCACGGCCGCGCTGTACCTGGACGACCCGAATACCTTCGACCTCGAGGCCCTGGCCTTCATTCATCCCGACACCGCGTTCACCGTGTTCGGGGCCGACATCCCCCTGCCCGGCGGATTCGTCCGGGGCGGGAAGGATTTCCCGGCTTTCCTGGACGCGGTCCGCGACGTGGCTTTTGTTCCCGCCGACCGGATCGGCGACGCCCTTGACCGCGCCCGGCTCGTTTTCGGGCCCGGCCAGGAAGGGTGCTGGGTCTGGCCGGAACTGCATCCCGGGTTTTTCCTTCACCACCGCACCGCCTGGACCATCGGAGACTGATCGTGAGCAAGAGCAACGCCCCTTCGGCGAAGGTTCTCGGCAACCTCCGCAATATCGGCATCATCGCGCACATCGATGCCGGAAAGACCACGTTGACCGAGCGAATTCTCTATTATTCCGGAAGGATTCATCGCATCGGCGAAGTCCATGAGGGCACGGCCACCATGGATTACATGCCCGAGGAACAGGAGCGCGGCATCACCATCACCTCGGCCGTGACCTCCTGCCAGTGGGACCCGTGCATGATCAACATCATCGACACGCCGGGCCACGTGGACTTCACCATCGAGGTGGAGCGCTCCCTGCGCGTGCTCGACGGGGCCGTGGGCGTGTTCTGCGGGGTCAGCGGCGTGGAGCCGCAGTCCGAGACCGTCTGGCGGCAGTCCGAGTCCTACCACGTGCCCAAGCTGGCTTTCGTCAACAAGATGGACCGGCTGGGCGCGGACTTCGAGGGCGTGCTCGACGACATGGTCCGCAAGCTGCGGGCCAACCCCGTGGCCGTCCAGTACCCGGACGGCGAGGGCCAGGAATTTTCCGGCGTGTTCGACCTCGCGACCATGGAGCGGCTCGAGTTCGACCAGGGAGTCAGCGGCGCGGCCTATACCCGCACCCCGGTCAGCGAGGAGCAGGCCGCCATGCTTTCGCCCTGGCGCGAGAAGCTCATCGAGGTCGCCGCCGAGGAGGACGAGACCATCCTCGACCTGTACCTGTCCGGCGAGGACGTGCCCGTCGACAGGATCCACGCGGCCCTGCGCAAGGCCACCCTGGCGCGCCGGATCGTGCCCGTGCTGGTCGGCTCGGCGCTCAAGAACATCGGCGTGCAGCCGGTGCTCGACGCGGTCTGCCGCTACCTGCCCAGCCCGCTCGATGTCCCGCCCGCCACCGGCGTGGACCCGGTCTCGCACAAGAAGAAGCATTTCGAGGTCTCCTCCAAGGAGCCCTTGTCCGCCCTGGTCTTCAAGGTGGCCATGGACTCCGGCCGCAAGCTGGCCATGATGCGCATCTATTCGGGCCGCATCGAGGCGGGCGGAACCGTGTACAACGTCACCCAGGACCAGGACGAGCGCGTGGCCCGGCTCTTCCGGCTGCACGCCGGGCGCAAGGAGAAGATCGACGTGGCGTTCGCGGGCGACATGGTGGCTGCGGCGGGCATGAAGTTCGCCCGTACCGGCGACACCCTGTGCGACCGATCCTCGCCGGTCATCCTCGAGCAGATCGCGGACTACAAGCCGGTCATCTCCCTGGCCATTGAGCCGCGCAACACCGAAGAGGGCGAGAAGCTCGACGAGGTTCTGGAAAAGTATCTCCTGGAAGACCCGACCCTGGACCTGACGCACGACGAGGACACGGGCCAGATTATTCTGTCCGGCATGGGCGAGCTGCATCTGGAGGTCGTCCTGGAACGGCTCGGGCGTGAGTACAAACTCGAACCACGCGCGGGCAAGCCCCAGGTGGTCTACCAGGAGACCATCGGCGCCAAGGGCAAGGGCAAGGGCGTGTTCAGCCGCGAGTTGGGCGAGGTCATGCATTTCGGCGCGGTGGAGCTCTCTGTGGAGCCGCTGCCGCGCGACAGGGAGCGGACCATCTCGTTCGAGGTGGATACCGAGGCCTGGCCCGCCGCATGGCTGGAAGCGGTGGAGGACGGAATCACCGACGGCCTGCAGAGCGGCGTGATCCGTGGGTACCCGGTGCAGAACGTCCGCGTCCGGGTGCTCGGCCTGGAGCGGCGGGAGGGCGAGTCGAGCCCGGTGGGCTACCGCATGGCCTCGGCCATGGCCCTCAAGGAGGCTTTGTCGCTGGCCGATCCCAAGCTGATGGAGCCGATCATGTGGGTGGAGATTTCCGTGCCCGAGGAGTTTGTCGGCGATGTGGTCGGCCTGCTCGGTTCCAAGGGGGCCAAGATCGAGAACATGATCGACCGGGCCGGGCTCAAGATCGTCCAGGGGCTGGCCCCGCTGGGCAAACTGTTCGGCTTTTCCACGGACCTGCGCTCGGCCACTCAGGGCCGGGCCGGATTTCTGATGAAATTTTCACGTTTTGACGTCCTGGAGTAGGTCTTGACCGAGAGGACAAGTCGTAGGACGCCTCCGGACAAGCCGTCCGGCAGATCCTTCCGGGACAGGTGGAAGGGCGGCAAGCGCTGGATGCGGTATTGGTATCTGCGCATCATGCGCCAGAACTCGTCGCCCAAGAACCTGGCCGCCGCCTGCGCGTTGGGCATGTTTATCGGCGCGCTGCCCATCATCCCGTTCCAGTCCGTGGTGGTCATCGCCCTGGCCTTTGTTCTGCGGGTCAACAAGCTGGCGGCCTGGCTGGCCACCTGCTATTCCAACGCGGCCACCATGGTCCCGTTCTACTATTTCCTCTATGAGGTGGGCCAGGCGGTCACCCCCTTCCGTAACGTGGCCTTCGATCCCGACAAGCTCCGCATGGTCGACATGATCCATGCGGGCTGGCAGGTCTTCGGGGTCATGTTCGCGGGCGGCCTGGCCTTCGGCATTCCGGCCACCATCGCCACCTATTTTCTCTCTCTGTTCGCCATCCGCCGCTACCGCAGGCGGCGGGCCGTCCGCATCCTGCGCAAACGCGAGGAATAGCCCGTCCTCCTTTCTCCTTTTCCCGCAACCGGACGAGACGGACTTTTTCGTCCTATAATTGCCAATATCCCCAAAGAGGGGTAATGGTGGCCCGGTATGTGTTTTTCAATTCACCATCCACAGCATCGCACGGGAGCCAGTTGAATGCCGGTACGTCCAATGGGAAGAATGGTCTTGACGGGATTGGCGGCGTGCGCCCTGTTCGCCGTCGCAACCCTCTGGGAAGGTTGGCTGTATTACGGCCTGGCGGCCGGTTGTGTCTTGCTCGTCTGTATTGCGGTCGGTGCCCGCGAGGAACGTCTCGAGAACCGGCTGAAGGCGGCACTCAAACGGCTGGCCGGAGACGGGGAACCGCTCGGCGGGGACGGGGATCTGCTCGGCGGCGCGCTGGGCGCCCTGGCCCGGGACATGGACGCCCGGCGGGAGGAGGCCGCGTATTTCGAACGGACCCTGCGCGCGCTGGGCAGCCCGGCGCTTGTCTGTGACGCCAAAGGGCGCATCCGCCTGGTCACCCAGTCCCTGCTCAAGCTGCTGCGCAAGTCCGAGCAACAGGTGGTCGGCCAGACCGTGGGCCAGGCCCTGTATGACCGGGACCAGGATTCGGAGACCGAAAAGGCCCTGCGGACCCTGGAGCCCGTGGCCAAGACCCTGGACCTCAAGCTGTGGGACGGGCGCACCGTTCCGGCCGAGCTCTATGTGAATATCGTCTACGACGGCTCGGGCGCGCCCGTCGGCGCGGCGGCCTCCTTTCTCGACCTGTCCGACCAGGCGGCCCGCCAGCGGGAGATCGACGAGCAGCGCGAGCGCATGAAGCTGGCGGGCGAGCGTATCAGCGGCCTGGCCGAGCACGTGGCCTCGGCCACGGAGCTGCTTTCGGCCTCGGCCGACGAACAGGCCCAGGGCGCGCAGAAGCAGCGTCGCCAGACCGCCTCGGTGGCCGCCTCCATGGAGGAGATGACCGGGACGGTGCTGGAGGTCGCCCGCAACGCCACGGTGACCAGCGAGGCCGCGGGCGAGGCCAACACCTCGGCCTCGGAGGGCGTGGCCATGGTTAACGACGCGGTCTCTGCCATCAACCAGGTGGCCGAATCGGCCCGCCAGCTGGGCCATGAGATCGGCGAGCTGGATTCCCAGGCCGGGGCCATCGGCCAGATCATCAACGTCATCAACGACATCGCGGACCAGACCAATCTGCTGGCCCTGAACGCTGCCATCGAGGCCGCCCGGGCCGGAGAGGCGGGGCGCGGTTTCGCGGTGGTGGCCGACGAGGTGCGCAAGCTGGCCGAGAAGACCATGGACGCCACCAAGGAGGTGGAGAACGCCATTATCGCCATCCAGGCGCGCTCCAAGGAGGCCACCAGCTCCATGCAGGCCACCGCGGCCAAGGTGGACGAGAGCACGGCCCTGTCCAACCGCGCGGGTGATGCCCTGCAGCGGATCATGGACAACATCGGCGACATGGTGAAGCGGGTGACCCAGATCGCCACCGCCGCCGAGGAGCAGTCCTCGGCCGCCGAGGGCATCATGCGCAATGTGGAGGACATCGCCTCCATCGCCGAAGACGCGGACGAGGCCGCCGGGCAGGCCGCCGGGGCGACCCGCGAAATGGCCGAGCTGGCCAGGGAACTGCTCGGCGTGTCCCGCGATTTCGGCAGCGGCAAGGTCGGGACGGTCGACAAGCTGCGCCGGTCCGAAGGGCAGATGAAAGGCGTCCTGCCCAAGCTGGCCCAGGAGTACGTGCGCAAGACCTTCGGCGACGAGATTTACACGGCCATGCAGGCCGAGATGGGCGACCCGGTATTTCTGCCCAGCGACAGCTATCCGGACCAGGCCCTTCGCCAGATGGCCGAGTTCGCGGCCGGCAAGGCGAAGCAGACGATCCGTGAGTTTTTCATCGGCCTGGGCCGGTACACGGTGATCCGTTTCAACGAGCTTTATCCCGGCTATTTCAAGAAGGATTCGCTCAAGGAGTTCTACCTGCGCATGAACGACGTCCATGCCCAGCTGACCAAGGCGCAGCCGGGCATCAAGCCGCCCAAGTTCACGTACGAGGACAAGGGCGACGTCCTGTTCATGAACTACCGCTCCAGCCGGGGATTGTTCGAGTATTTCGAGGGCATTCTGCTCGGCGCGGCGGACTTCAAGGGCGAGCGGGTGGCGATCGCCGTGAAGCCCTTTGACGAGCAGTCGGCCCGCGCCGAGATCAAATTTCTCGGACACAAATGATTACCGAGTTTTTGGAAAAGATTATAATGGTCTATTCCGTCCTTTCAAGGTGATATACTGTCAGTACGCCGCAAGTGGCCAACCTTATCCATTCATGCTGTCGAATCGTTTGAATCCGACGTGAGGAGAGTGGCGGAATGTCAGGAGACGACCTGAACAGACAGATATTCAAGGAGGAGGCCTACGACCTTCTCATAGAACTTGAGGGAGCCTTGCTCGAACTCGAGGAAGCTCCGGACGACATGGATCTGGTCAACCAGATCTTCCGGGCCCTGCATACCATCAAGGGGTCCGGTTCCATGTTCGGGTTCGAGGAGATAGCCGCGTTCACCCATGAGGTGGAAACGGTCTTCGACATGGTGCGCAACGGCGACGTGCAGGCCTCCCCGGTCTTGTGCAGCCTGGCCTTGCGTTCCCGGGATCAGATCCGGGCCATGCTCGACGCCGAGGACGACGAACCAGTGTCTCCGGAAACCATGCAGGACATTCTCGACAGCCTGCGGGCCTTTGTCGAAGGGACCAACGAGGCGGCCGGGACCCATGACGTCCTTGCCGGGCCGGGCGAAGAGCCCGGGCTCGAGCTTGAACCGGAACCCGCGTCCGAACCGGAGCCCGGGGGCGAACCGACGCCCGGCGGGGGCCTCCATCAATACGTCATCACCCTCCGGCCCCTGGGCGGCGCCATCGACGCGGACGCCGTGGAAGCGTTTTTCGAGGAACTGGAACGGCTCGGAACCCTCAAGATCGAGTCCGGGCACCGCGACACCGGCCAGGGCTGGGAACTGTCCCTGGCGACCGAGGCCGTGAAGGAGAATGTCCAGGACGTATTTTTCTTTCTGGATGCGGATCTCAAGGTCAAGATCGAGGAGAAGGGCGCGCCTTCGGCGCCGGAACCCGTCCAGGCCGAGGAAAAGCCTGAGGAGCCCGCCGTACCGGCTCCGTCCCAGCCCGCGCAAGCCGAGAGGGCGGGCGGACCGGCCACGCCGGTATCCAGTTTCGCGGACGACGACGAGCCCGTGCGCGTTCCCAGGATCGGCGAGATGCTCGTGGAGAGCGGGGACGCCACCTATACGGACGTGGCCGAGGCCCTGACCTCCCAGAAGGGCGGCGTGAACAAGCCGCTGGGCCAGATCCTGACCGAAGCGGGCAAGGTCCCGGCGGACAAGGTCAGCAACGCCGTCAAGCGCCAGGGCGAGGCGCGGGAAAAGGTGGTCCACAAGAAGCGCGAAGAGGCTCTGAGCAGCATCCGCGTGGCCGCCGACAAGCTGGACTACCTGGTGGATCTGGTGGGCGAGCTGGTCATTGTCCAGGCGCAGATCACCCAGGTGGTCAGCGAGAAGCACGATTCGGCCCTGACCCTGCTGGCCGAGGAACTGGAGCGCCTCAGCGACGAGCTGCGCGATTCCACGCTGGGCATCCGCATGTTGCCCATCGGCACCTCCTTCAGCAAGTTCCGCCGCCTTGTGCGTGATCTTTCGGCCGATCTGGGCAAGCAGATCACCCTGTCCACCAGCGGCGCGGAGACCGAACTGGACAAGACGGTCATCGAACGGCTGGGCGATCCCCTGGTCCACCTGCTGCGCAACTCCATCGACCACGGCATCGAGCAGCCTCAGGAGCGCCAGGCCAAGGGCAAGCCGCCGCAGGGCAACATCATGTTGTCCGCCGAGCATTCGGGCGGCGAGGTGCTCATCCGCATCACCGACGACGGCAAGGGCATGAGCAGCGAGATGATCCGCGAAAAGGGCATCGAGCGCGGCCTGATCACCAAGGACGCCGAACTGACCGAGAAGGAGCTGCTCAAGCTCATCTTCGAGCCCGGCTTCTCCACCGCCAAGGTCGTGACCAGCGTGTCCGGCCGGGGCGTGGGCATGGACGTGGTAAAAAGGGCCATCGACTCCCTGCGCGGGACCATCGACATCGACTCCAAGCCGAACGTGGGCACGACCATCACCATCCGCCTGCCCCTGACCCTGGCCATCATCGACGGGTTGCAGGTCCGGGTGGAGAACGAATACTACGTCATCCCGCTGTCCCTGGTGGAGGAGTGCGTGGAGCTGTCCCGCAGCGAGGTGGAGGAGGCCGGGTCCGAGCAGCGCATCCTGCATCTGCGCGGCGAGATCGTCCCGTACATCCATATCCGCGAATGGTTCAACATCGAGGGCGAGAACCCGCCCATAGAGCAGATCGTCATTACCGGCGTGGAAGGCAGCCGCGTCGGCATCGTCGTGGACACGGTCATCGGCGAGCACCAGACCGTCATCAAGAGCCTCGGCCGCGTCTACAAGGATGTGGAAGGCATATCGGGAGCGACCATCAAGGGCGACGGTTCCATTGCGCTCATTCTGGACGTTCCCAGTCTGGTGCGCCGGGTCATTGCAGAATCCAGATAGCATTTCAAGAGGTTACAGATGCGCAAGATTCGAGTTCTCATAGTCGACGATTCGGCCGTTGTGAGGCAGACGCTCGAGGACATCCTGTCATCCGATCCCCAGATCGAGATCATGGGTACTGCCGTGGACCCTTACGTGGCCGCCGAGCGGCTCAAGAAGGAAGTCCCGGATGTCATCACCCTGGACATTGAAATGCCGCGCATGGACGGGCTGACCTTCCTGCGCAAGATCATGAAGCAACGGCCCATCCCGGTGGTCATCTGCTCCTCCGTGGCCGGGGAGGGCACCAATACGGCGCTCAAGGCCCTGGAATACGGTGCCGTGGAGATCATCACCAAGCCGAAGGTGGGCACCAAGAAGTTTCTCGAAGAGTCGAAGATCCGGCTCATCGACAAGGTCAAGGCCGCGGCCATGGCCGGGACCCGGCCCATCCGGCCCGCGGCTCCGCCCATGCAGGTCAAGCCCAAGCTCAGCGCGGACGCGGTCATCCCCATGGGTAAGCCCACAGCCTTGTCCCCGACCGAGAAGATTTGCCTGGTGGGCGCGTCCACCGGCGGCACCGAGGCGTTGCGCGTCTATCTCGAGGCCCAGCCCGAGAACTGCCCGCCCATCGCCATTGTCCAGCACATGCCCGAGCACTTCACGGCGGCGTTCGCCAACCGGCTCAACGGCATCTGCCGGATCAACGTCAAGGAAGCCAAGGACGGCGACGCCCTGATGCGCGGGCTGGCCCTGGTTGCCCCGGGCGACAAGCACATGCTCCTCAAGCGCACCGGGAACAAGTATTACGTGGAGGTCAAGGACGGCCCCCTGGTTTCCCGGCACCGGCCCTCGGTGGATGTGCTGTTCCGCTCCGGGGCGCGCTACGGCGGGGCCAACGTGGTGGCCGCCATCATGACCGGCATGGGAGACGACGGGGCCAAGGGCATGAAGGAGCTCAAGGACGCCGGGGCGTACACCATCGCCCAGGACGAGGCGAGCTGCGTGGTCTTCGGCATGCCCCAGGAAGCCATCAAGCAGGGCGGCGTGGACAAGGTGTTGTCCCTGGAAAAGATCGCGCCGGAAATGGTTCGGGCCTGCGGCTGAGTCCGCGGGAAGGGATAGGCCCAACGAAAGCGCCCCGGAGGATATCCTCCGGGGCGCTTTCCGTTGTCTTTTGAGCTCGTGGGATGCAAGGTGGCAATTCCCGAGGCCGCACGGCCTAGCTGTGGCGGTAGGCGATGACGTCCACCGGCTCCCTGGTGACCATGCCCTCGTTGAGCATGGCGTCGAGCCTGTCGAGCAGGGGGGCGAGTTTGTCCGGATGGTCCACGACCTCCACGACCACGGGCAGGTCCTCGGACAGGCGCAGGATTTTTGAGGTGTGGATCAGGCTGTTGGCGCCGAAGCCCATGAGGCCCCGGTAGACCGTGGCCCCGGCCAGGTTCATCTCGCGCGCCGCGCGCACGATGGCGTCGGCCAGCGGCTGGCCGTCGAACTTGTCGTCCTCGCCGATGTAGATTCTGATTCGCTCCGCCTTTTCAAGCAATTTCATGGCGTTCCCCCTATTGGTTGGTTAGATCAGGCGGCCCAGGGCGATGCCCGCCAGGACCAGGACCAGCCCGATCACGGACTGCCCGACGACATTGGCCATGGCCATGGCCATCTGCCCGGACTTGACCAATGTGGCGGTCTCGAACATGTAGGTGGAGAAGGTGGTGAACGCGCCCATGAATCCGGTCAGGATCAGGAGCCGGGCCCCGCTGCCGGGGAGCAGGCGGTTCTCGAAGAACCCCCATACCGCACCGAAGAGCAGGCAGCCGGCCATGTTCACGAAAAAGGTGCCTGCCGGGAAGGAGCCGCCCGCTATGCGCTGGGCCACGCCGGACAGATAGTAGCGGCCGAGCGCGCCCGCGGCCCCGCCCAGGGAGATGTAGAGAATTTTGGTCAGCATTTCGATATCCTTGGGTAAGGTATATCAACACACGGAGAGAAAGCCAATGGCGCTGGAATGCGAATTGAAATACCTGGAGGCCGACCTGGCCGATCTGGCCGACCGGTTGCGCCGGGCCGGGGCGACGACTTCGGGCCGCTACTTTGAGGCCAACACGGTCTTCGACCGGCCCGACCGCTCCCTGAAGCGCGACGGCATCCTCCTGCGCCTGCGCGAGAAGCAGGGCAGGGCCGTGCTCACTGTCAAGCGTCCGCCCGAGGCTCCGGCGCCGTCGGCGCTCAAGATCTTCGAGGAGATCGAAACCGGGGTGGACGACGGCGCGGCCATGGCCGAGGCCCTCGAAACCCTGGGGTTCGCCCCCGCCTTCCGCTACGAAAAGGTCCGGGAGAAGTGGCGGCACATGGATTGCGCCGTCTGCTTGGATCGCTTGCCCTTCGGGGATTTCGTGGAAATCGAGGGGGATGAGGCGCAGGTCCTGGCCTGCGCCGCGTGGCTCGGCCTGAACGCGGCCTGCACCACCAAGGCCACCTACCATGGCCTGAATATCGAATACCGTGTGGAGAAGGGCTTGGAACCGGACGAGAATTTCGTGTTCGGCTCTGCCGAAAGGGCGGCCCTGTTGGACGAACTTGATAAACTTTGACCGTCGGCCCTCGACAGCCGGGTAAAAGGAATTTATATTGGGAGCTAGGAAATACAAAGGATTGGTGGAGTCGAACCGATATGAGCGACCCTTTTACCGGGGACCGTTTCGATTCGGAACTCCTTGGCCGACACGAGGTCAAGGAACCGAAAAAGTATAAGGTCCTGTTGCATAACGACGATTACACGACCATGGATTTTGTGGTCGAGGTCCTGGTGCGCGTCTTCCGCCGGACAGAGGCGCAGGCCACGGCGATCATGCTCTCCGTGCACAACGAAGGGTACGGAGTGTGCGGCGTGTATACCGCCGAAGTGGCCGAAACCAAGGTGGATCTGGTGCACCGGCTGGCCAAAAGCGCGGGTTTCCCGCTCAAGTGCAGCATGGAAGGTGAATAGAATATGACGATGCTGAGCAAGGAACTGGAAAGTGCGTTGACCTCCGCGGTCAATGAGGTGAAGCGTCGGAACCACGAGTTCCTGACGCTCGAACACCTGCTGTACGCCATCTCCATAGGCGAACAGGGCGAGGAGATCCTCGAGGCCTGCGGCGCGGAGATGGAACGGCTCAGGGACCAGCTCGGGCGGTTCTTCGTGGAGAACATGGAGGCCCTGCCCGAGGGAACCGAATCCGAGGTCATACAGACACTGGGCGTGCGCCGTGTGTTGCAGCGCGCCGTGTGGCAGAAAAAGGCCTCGGGCAAGAATACCGTGGAGGTGGGCGACGTCCTGGCGGCCATGTTCGACGAGGAGGATTCCTACGCGGTCTACTTCCTGCGTACCCACGACGTCTCCCGGCTCGACATCCTGGAATTCATCTCGCATGGCATGTCCATGAGCGAGGACTGGAACGACCTGGGCGACGACCAGCCGTCCAAGGCCGATTCCCTGGAAGGGCGTCCCGGCGAGAAGAAGAGCCCGCTCAAGGAGTTCACGGTCAACCTGACCGACCGGGCGGCCCACGGGCTCATCGACCCGCTCATCGGCCGGACCTCGGAACTGGAGCGGACCATCCAGGTGCTCTCGCGGAGGCGCAAGAACAACCCCATCTTCGTGGGCGACCCGGGCGTGGGCAAGACCGCCATGGCCGAGGGCCTGGCCCTGATGATCGTCGAGGGCAGGGTGCCCAAGGAGTTCATCAACGCCGAGGTCTACAGCCTGGACATGGGCTCGCTGCTGGCGGGCACCAAGTACCGGGGCGACTTCGAGGCGCGGCTCAAGGGGGTCCTGGCCGAACTCAAGCAGAACCGCGACGCCATCCTGTTCGTGGACGAGATCCACACCATCGTGGGCGCGGGGTCGGTTTCGGGCGGGTCCATGGACGCCTCCAACATCCTCAAGCCCCTGTTGCAGTCCGGCGAGATCCGCTGTATCGGCTCGACCACCTTCGAGGAGTACAAGAACCATTTCGAAAAGGACCGCGCCCTGTCGCGCCGGTTCCAGAAGATCGAGATCAACGAGCCCACCGTGGAGGAGACCATCGCCATCCTCAAGGGCTTGCAGTCCCACTACGAGCAGTTCCACGGGGTCAACTACACCCACTTCGCCCTCAAGGCGGCGGCCGAACTGTCCGAGCGGCACATCACCGACCGCTACCTGCCGGACAAGGCCATCGACGTCATGGACGAGGTCGGGGCGCTGTACAAGCTCTCCGGCCGGCCGCGCAAGGGCGACCGCATCAAGGTTTCGGACGTGGAGAAGGTCGTGGCCCGCATGGCCCGCATCCCGGCCCGCAGGCTGACCATGTCCGACCGCGAGCGGCTGAAGAGCCTGGAGAGCGATCTCAAGTCCGTGGTCTTCGGCCAGGACGAGGCCGTGGCGGCCCTGTCCAAGTCCATCAAGCGCTCCCGCGCGGGCATGCGCCAGGTGGGCCGTCCCGTGGGCAGTTTCCTGCTGACCGGTCCCACCGGCGTGGGCAAGACCGAACTGGCCCGGCAGCTGGCCAAGGTCCTGGGCATCGGGTTTTTGCGCTTCGACATGTCCGAGTACATGGAGAAGCACGCCGTGGCCCGGCTCATCGGCGCGCCTCCGGGCTACGTGGGCTTCGACCAGGGCGGGCTGCTGACCGAGGGCGTGCGCAAGAAGCCGCACTGCGTGGTCCTGTTCGACGAGATCGAGAAGGCCCATCCCGACGTCTTCAACATTCTGCTCCAGGTCATGGACTACGCCACCCTGACCGACAACAACGGGCGCAAGGCGGACTTCAGGCACGTCATCCTGCTGATGACCTCCAACGCGGGCGCCCGCGAGATGTCCAAGGGGGCCATCGGCTTCAAGCGTGACGAGAATTCCGACCGCAAGGGCGAGGCCATGAAGGCCCTGGAGAACCTCTTCAGCCCCGAGTTCCGCAACCGGCTCGACGCCACCGTGACCTTCCACTCGTTGGAGCAGCCGGTCATGGAACGGATCGTGGACAAGTTCATCAAGGAGCTCAACGACCAGTTGCAGGACCGCCGCGTGGTGGTAGCCCTGACCGACGCGGCCCGGGCGCGGCTGGCCGTGCTCGGCCATGACACCGCCATGGGCGCGCGTCCCATGGGCCGGGTCATCCAGACCGAGATCAAGGACGTCATCGCGGACGAACTGCTCTTCGGCTCCCTGACCCGGGGCGGGGTGGTCACCGTGGACGTGGCCGGAAAGAAAAAGAAGTCCAAGAAGACTCCGTTGGTCGGCGAGTCCGGAGAATTCGCGTTCTCCTTCGACCCTGTCGGCGCCAAGCAATAGACCGGACACGGAGGGCGGCGCGGGCCGCCCTCCCTTTTACGATCCATGACCATCTACCGCCTGTTCGACGAACCCGTGTTTCCCGACCCGGAAGAGGCCGATCCGGACGGGCTGCTCGCCGTGGGCGGCGATCTCTCGCCCCAGCGGCTGCTCAACGCCTACGCCAACGGCATCTTTCCCTGGTACGCGGAGAATTCCCCCATCCTGTGGTGGTCCACCAGCCCGAGGCTGGCGCTCATCCCGGACGAACTGCACGTGCCGCGCAGCCTGCGCAGGGTGCTCAACAAGGGGGCCTTCACCTTCACCCTGGATACCCGGTTCGAGGCGGTTATCCGACGCTGCGCCTGCTGCTCCAGGCCCGAGCAGGAGGGCACCTGGATCGTGGACGAGATGATCGAGGCCTACATCATGCTGCACCGGCTGGGCTACGCCCACAGCGTGGAGGCTTGGCAGGGGGCCGATCTGGTGGGCGGGCTGTACGGCGTGTCGCTCGGTTCGGTGTTCTTCGGGGAGTCCATGTTCCACAACGTGCCGGACGCCTCCAAGGCGGCCTTTGCCGTGTTCGTCGAGCAGCTGCGGAAGTGGGGTTTCACCCTGATAGACTGCCAGCAGACCACCCGGCATCTCCTGCGCTTCGGGGCGCGGGAGTTTCAGCGGTTCCGTTTCCTGTCCATGCTCCGCGAGGGATTGAACGCGCCCACCCGGGAGGGAGTGTGGCGGTTCGACGGCCAGGCGTGAGCCCGGCTCAGTCCTCGTCCGCCAGAGGCAGGTGGCGGCTCAGGTCGAAGTACCCCTTGAGGGGGAAGTCCAGGGGATAACTCGGGATTTTTTCGAATTCGATGAACCCGGCGTCCTTGCCCGGCTGGACCTCGGTGAACCCGGCCAGCCCGGCCGGGACAGGAAAGGCCAGCGGGTTGGACCGGATGGTCGTAAGCCTTGTGGAATACTGTTCTTTCAGGTAATTGACGATGAGATCGCGTTCGCCTGCGGTGAACGACTCGAGGATGACCTTCCGGCCTTCGGGCAGAACGGTTTCCGGGGCGGAGGCGTCCCGCTCGACCAGCCCGGTGTAGTCGGACTCCGCTTCCTCGGTCCGCTTCCAGCGGCAGCGGAACAGGTGCACCTCGACGTCGCGCCGCCCCTTGAAGCTCCTGATGACCATGGACAGGGAGTAGGCTCGCTCGCAGGGCACGGGGGAGGCGGGGGTGTTGATGGAGATATCCATGGCGCTGACTCCTGATCGCGGTTACAGGTTTTTTATAGTTACTTACGTGTTTTGGCGGGCCAGCTCAAGCCCGGGTGCGGAAGAATGCCGAATTTCAAGCTAGTCAGCGAATATACCCTCAAGGGCGACCAGCCCCAGGCCGTGGCCGAACTCATCGCCGGGTTGAACTCCGGCGTGCGCGACCAGGTCCTGCTCGGCGCAACAGGCACGGGCAAGACCTTCACCATGGCCAACGTGGTGGCCCAGCTCAACCGCCCGGCCCTGATCCTGGCCCCGAACAAAACCCTGGCAGCCCAGCTCTATACCGAGTTCAAGGGGCTGTTCCCGGACAATGCGGTCGAATACTTCGTCAGTTATTACGACTACTACCAGCCCGAAGCGTACATGCCGCACTCGGACGTGTACATCGAGAAGGACTCGTCCATCAACGACGACATCGACAAGATGCGCCACTCGGCCACCCACGCGCTGCTGACGCGGCGGGACGTGCTCCTGGTGGCTTCGGTGTCGTGCATCTACGGGTTGGGCTCCCCGGACTTCTACGCCAAGATGGTCATTCCCGTGGAAGAAGGGCAGACCATGGCCATGGACTCCCTGCTCGGACGGCTGGTGGAGATTCACTACGAGCGCAACGACTACGACTTTCACCGCAGCAGCTTCCGGGTGCGCGGCGACGTGGTCGAGATCATCCCGGCCTACAACCGCGAGAAGGCGCTGCGCATCGAATTCTTCGGCGACGAGATCGACTCCATCACCGAGACCGACCCGCTCACCGGCGAGGTCAAGGACCGGCTGGTAAAGACGGTCATCTACCCGGGCTCGCACTTCGTGTCCGACCGTGACAACGTGGATCGGGCCATCAACGACATCCGCGACGAACTCCAGTCCCGGCTGGCGTACCTCAAGCGCAACAACAAGCTGGTCGAGGCGCAACGGCTGGAGCAGCGGACCATGTACGACCTCGAGACCATCGAGGAGTTGGGCTACTGCAACGGCATCGAGAACTACTCGCGCCATCTGGACGGGCGCTATGAGGGCCAGCCGCCCGCGACCCTGATCGACTATTTCCCGGACGACTTCATCCTCTTCGTGGACGAGTCGCACATAGCCCTTCCCCAGGTGGGCGGCATGTACCGGGGCGACCGCTCGCGCAAGACCACCCTGGTGGATTTCGGCTTCCGCCTGCCTTCGGCCCTGGACAACCGGCCGCTCAACTATGAGGAGTTCCAGGAGCGCATCCATCAGGCCGTGTACGTCTCGGCCACGCCCGGCCCGCTGGAGCTGGACCTGGCCCAGGGCGTGGTGGTGGAGCAGATCATCCGGCCCACCGGGCTGCTGGACCCGGAGATCGAGGTCCGCAAGACGCAGGGACAGATTGACGACCTGCTGGCGGAGTGCAAGAAGAGGCAGGCCAAGGACGAGCGGGTCCTGGTGACCACGCTGACCAAGCGCATGGCCGAGGACCTGAACGACTATCTGAACCAGATGGGCGTGCAGGCCAAATATCTGCACTCGGACATCGACACGCTGGAGCGCATGGCCATCATCCAGGCGCTCCGGGCAGGCGAATTCTTCGTCCTGGTGGGCATCAACCTCCTGCGCGAGGGGCTGGACATCCCCGAGGTGTCCCTGGTGGCCATCCTGGACGGTGACAAGGAAGGGTTCCTGCGTTCCACGCGCTCGCTCATACAGACCTTCGGCCGGGCCGCCCGGAACGCGGACGGAAGGGTTATCCTGTATGCGGACAAGGTCACGGACTCCATGGCCGAAGCCATGGAGGAGACCGAGCGCAGGCGGGAGAAGCAGCAGGAGTACAATCGGGTCAACGGCATCACGCCGACCACCATCCGCAAGAAGGTGGACAATCTTTTCGGAGAGCTCGGAGGCCGTGGTGACAAGGACGGAGCCGTGGCCCTGGCCGCCGAGGACGGGGTGGACTACGGCGCGGACCAGAAGACGCTGAACAAGACCGTCAAGCGGCTGGAGCGCGAAATGCGCGAGGCCGCCAAGGAACTGGAATTCGAACGGGCCGCGAAACTCAGGGACCGCATCGCCCGAATCCGCGAGCGGATGCTGGAACTGGGGTAAGGGATGAAGGGCACTTTTCATCGACGGATGCTGCGCATGCGCGCCAGGCTGGGCTCCTTCTGGAGCATCCTCCTCGGCGTCGTCTATCTCGTCCTGATCTTCCTGCTCGGCATCGGCTTCTACATGATCTACGAGCACTGGGACCTGGCCAGCTCCTTCTACATGGTGGTCATCACCCTCTCCACCGTGGGATTCATGGAGGTCAACCAGCTCTCTCCGGAAGGGCGCGTGTTCACGGCCTTCCTGATCATGCTCGGTGTGGGCGGCTTCGTGTACATCGCGGGCGCGTTCGCCCAGGTGCTCATTGACGGGCGACTGCAAATAATGTGGGGTAAGCACAGAATGATGAAGATGATCAGCAAGTTGAGGAACCATTTTATCGTCTGCGGCCACGGCCGCATCGGCAGCATCGTGGTCCAGGAGATCATGAAGGACGGCCACGACGTGGTGGTCATCGAGAACGATCCCGCCCTCATCGACAAGATGGAGCAGGAGGGCATCCTGTGCCTCGAGGGCGACGCCACCAGCGACGCCGTGCTCATCAGCGCCGGGCTTCCCTATGCCAGGTCCCTGATCTCGGCCGTGACCAGCGAAGCGGCCAACGTCTACGTCACCCTGACCGCGCGCCAGCTCAATCCGACCATCACCATCGTGGCCCGGGCTGGGGACAAGTCGCACATCTCCCGGCTGGAACTGGCCGGGGCGAATCGGGTGGTCCTGCCGCACTTCATCGGCGGCCTGCGCATGGCCCAGAGCGTGCTTCGGCCCACGGTGACCAACTTCATCGATCTGGCCGTGCGCGGCGGCATCGACCTCCAGATGGAGGAACTGACCGTGTCGCCCGAATCCGAACTGGTGGACAAGGACCTCATAGAGTCCAAGATCAGGCCCAACTTCAACCTGATCGTCATCGCCATCAAGAAGGAGTCCGGGGAGATGGTCTTCAACCCCGGCCCCAAGGAAGTCATCCGGGCCAACGACACGCTGCTGGCCGTGGGCAAGAAGACCAATCTGGCTGAACTCAGACAAATTTTATAATTATATCCAGGTAGAAAGAGTACATGGTCCCTGAAAGCGTCGCCCGACGCGCGGCCGAGCTGCGCGAAAAAATCGAGTATCACAATCACCGCTATTACGTCCTGGACGCCCCCGAAATCTCGGACCAGGAGTTCGACGAACTGTTTCGCGAACTGGCCGCCATCGAGGCCGGACACCCCGAACTCGACGACCCCAATTCCCCGACCAAGCGGGTGGGCGGCGAGCCCGCCGAAGGATTCACCCCCTACGAGCACGCCCTGCGGCTGTACTCCCTGGACAACGCCATGGACCCGGACGCCTGGTACGCCTTCCATGAGCGCGTGGCCAAGGGCGTGGGCACTGCGGACGTGGCCTACTGGGCCGATCCCAAGATGGACGGCCTGGCCCTGGAGGTCATCTACGAGAACGGGCGCTACGCGCGCGCGGCCACGCGCGGCGACGGCCTGGTGGGCGAGGACGTGACCGGCAACATGCGCACGGTCATGAACCTGCCCATGACCCTGCACGGCGGCGATGTTCCCGAACTCCTCGAGGTGCGCGGCGAAGTGATCATGTCCAACAAGGATTTCGCGGCCCTCAACGCCCGCCAACAAGAGAAGGGTGACAAGGTCTTCGCCAACCCGCGCAACGCGGCGGCCGGGACCATCCGCCAGCTTGATCCCAAGGTGGCCGCCTCCCGCCCCCTGCGCTTCATGGCCTACGGCGTGGGCCGGGTGCAATGGTCCGGCCGGGACGCGGACTGGGCCACCCAGCAGGAGCTCATGGAAGGGCTGCGCGATCTCGGTTTCGCCATCCCGCCCGAGGTCAAGCTCTGCGGTTCGGCCAGGGAAGTGGCCGACTATTTCCTGGAATTGATGGCCGCGCGCGACACGCTGCCCTTCGAGATCGACGGCATGGTCGCCAAGGTCAACGACCGGGGGATGCAGGACGCGCTGGGCTACACCTCCCGCGCCCCACGCTGGGCACTGGCCCTCAAGTTCCCGGCGCATCAGACCAAGACCCGGCTCAATGCCATCCGCATTCAGGTGGGCCGCACCGGCGTGCTCACCCCGGTGGCCGAGCTGGAGCCCGTGGAGCTGGCGGGCGTGGTGGTCTCCAACGCCACCCTGCACAACAAGGGGTACATCGAGGAGCGCGATCTGCGCGTCGGCGACACGGTGCTCATCCAGCGGGCGGGCGACGTCATCCCGCAGGTCCTGTCCGCCGACCTGGACCAGCGGCCCGACAACGCCGTGCCCTTCGTCTTTCCCATGGTTTGTCCGGTCTGCGAGAGTCCGGCCGTGGAGGACGGCGAACGGGTCATCTGTACCAACCCCACCTGCCCGGCCAAGACCGTGCAGAGGCTCATCCATTTCGTGTCCAAGGCGGGCATGGACATGGAGGGCGTGGGCAAACAGTGGGTCCGCAAGCTGGCCGAGGACGGCGTCCTGAACAGTCCGGCCGACCTCTTCACCCTGAAGAAGACCGACCTGCTCCGATACGGAGGCATGGGCGACAGGTCGGCGGAGAATTTCCTCAAGGCCATTGAAAAGGCCAAGGGCGAGGCCCCGCTCTGGCGGCTCATCGCCGGGCTCGGCATCCGCCACATCGGTGAACAGGCGGCACGCACCCTGGCCGCCCGGTTCGGGGATCTCGGCGAGATGTTCGAATCCTCCATCGACGAATTGACCAAACTGGACGGGATCGGCGACAAAATGGCCGAGTCCGTCCTGGATTTTCGCGTGGACGCGGCCAACCGCGAGATGATCGGCCGATTCCGTGAGCTGGGCGTCTGGCCCGAAGGCGGCACCGTGGCCGAGGAACCGTCCGATGCCTTCCCCCTGGCGGGGAAGGTCTTCCTGTTCACCGGGACCCTGCCCGTGACGCGCGACGAGGCCCACGCCATGGTTGAGGCGCACGGCGGCGTGCCGGTCAAGTCCGTCTCCAAGAGGGTGGACTACCTGGTGGCCGGCGAAAAGGCCGGGTCCAAGGTCGCCAAGGCCGGGAAGCTGGGGGTTGAAGTCATTGACTTCGACGCCTTCCAGGCATTACTCGAAGGCAGGACCGCAGTTAGGCAAAAGTCTCTTCTGGACTTTTAGGCATACGTATTTTCAACACGAGACAAGGAGAGATTCCATGACTGTCGACATCGTCATCCAAGGCGCCAAGGGCCGGATGGGCAACACCCTGATCAACATGGCCCTGGCCGACGAGACCCTGAACCTGGTGGGCGCGTGCGAACGCAAGGGCCATGCCGACGGCCTGAACTACGAATGTGCCGTCTCCGACTGCCTCGAAGAACTGCTGCCCAACGTGCCCGGCGCGGTGATCGTTGATTTCACCGCCCCCGAGGGCTCGGTGGCCATGTCCAGGATCGCCGCCAAATACGGCAACCCCGCGGTCATCGGCACCACCGGCCTGACCCCCGAACAGCAGGCCGAACTGGCCGAATCCGCCAAGAAGACCCCGATTTTCTGGGCCCCGAACATGTCCGTGGGCATCAACGTGCTGCTCAAGTTCCTGCCCCAGCTCGTCCAGGCCCTGGGCGAGGACTATGACGTGGAACTGTCCGAGACCCATCACAAGATGAAGAAGGATTCCCCGAGCGGCACCGCCCTCAAGCTGGCCCAGTGCCTGGCCGAGGCGCGCGGCTGGGACTACGACGAGGTCAAGCAGCACTGCCGCGACGGCATCATCGGTGCCCGCCCCAAGAAGCAGATCGGCGTCCAGACCCTGCGCGGCGGCGACGTGGTCGGCGACCACACCGCGTACTTCTTCGGCCCCGGCGAACGCATCGAGATCACCCATCGCGCCCACTCCCGCGAAACCTTTGCCGCCGGTGCCCTGCGCGCCGCCAAATGGCTGGCCCGCCAAAAGCCCGGCAAGCTCTACTCCATGGCCGACATCTTCTAGGCCCTGATTCATACGGAATGTCCAAGGGGAGTCTCTCGCGAGGCTCCCTTTTTTGTGTGCATGCCTCCGGCGGGCCCTCGCCGGGCGGGCGTCTTCGACGGCCGGGGCGCTGCCCCGGACCCTCCCAAACTTTTTGTGTCGCCTGCGGCGAAGAGCGGGGGCGAGGAGGCGTGGGGGGGGGCGGCTGAGAGAAGGGAATAGCTCGGCAGTGCGGTGTCCCGAAGAGTTCGCGCCGAACGTCTGCGGCATGCGGGAAGCCGCCCGGCGCGAACTCTTCGGGACGGTTGCCCACGCCGCCAGGAAGGGCGAAGGGTAGGAATAATCGAGAAGGCGACGTCTTAAACTTTGGTGGAAAGGGACAGATTTAACGCGCTGCCGCCATCCGCGAAGCGGCAGAAAAAGTTTAGGAGGGGAGATGGGGATGGGGGTCCGGGGAAGGGAGGGGAAGCCCTTTTCAAAGGGGTCCCCTCTTCCCCTTCCCCCGGCCGCCGGAGGCGTCTCCCTCCCCTACAAGATGGGCGACAGCAGGCGGGCGAAGCGGATGATGGTCTGGTGGAGGATATTTTTATCGTCGTATTCGTTGGGGCCGGTTTCGATGCAGTGGTTGAAGTCGTCGAGGAACATGCTTTCGACGTCTTTGCAGAAGTCGGGGTCTTCGACGAGCATGGTGATTTCGAAGTTGAGCCTAAAGGAGCGGTTGTCGAGGTTGGCGGTGCCCACGCCGGCCAGACCGTTGTCGGCCAGGAAGACCTTCTGGTGCAGGAAGCCGTCCACGTACCGGAAGACGCGGATGCCGGGCTGGCCGAGTTCCTTGAGGCAGGCGAATCCGGCCAGGTAGACCATCAGGTGGTCGGGTTTTTTGGGCAGCATGATGCGCACATCCACGCCACGCATGGCGGCCATCTGCAACGCCTTCATGACCGAGGTGTCGGGCACGAAGTAGGGACTGGCTATCCAGAACCGTTCCTTGGCCGAGGCAATGGCCTGGATGAACATGAGCGAGCAGTTCTCCAGGGCATCCACCGGGCCGGTGGGCAGGGCCAGGACCTCGGCGTCGCCCTGCCTTGCGGGCATGGACAGGTCCAGGTCCGGGATCTCACTGGTGGCCCAGTACCAGTCCTTGCCGAAGCAGACCTGGATGGGCAGCACGGCCGGGCCGGAGATGCGGGCGTGGGTGTCGCGCCAGCCGCCGTAGCCGTTGTCCTTGCCGCCGAGGTATTCGGTGCCCACGTTGTGGCCGCCGACAAAGGCGGTGTGGCCGTCTACGACCACGATCTTGCGGTGGTTGCGAAAATTGAGCTGGAAGCGGTTGCCCGGCCCGCGCGTGGTGTGGAAGGGGTGGGCCTCGACCCCGGCGGCGCGCAGGGTTTCCCAATAGGCGGCCGGTGTCGTGTAGCTGCCCAGTTCGTCGTACAGGAAACGGACGCGCACGCCTTCGCGGGCCTTGCGCACGAGCAGCTCCCCGAGCTCCTTGCCCAGGGAGTCGTCGCGCACGATGTAGAACTGGATCAGCACGTATCGTTCGGCGGCTTCGATGGCGGCGAAGACGGCTTCGAAGGTGGCGGTGCCGTTGACCAGCAACTCCATGGCGTTGCCGCCCAGAAAGGGCGATTCGGCCAAGGTCTCGAAGACCGTGCGCGGCAGGTGCGGGAGCCTGCGTTCGGACAGCGGGGTGACGGGCGGCACGTCGTGGCGGTCGCCGATGCGCCGCTGGAACTCTTTCCGGCCGGTACGCATGGCGTCCACGTAGCCATGGAACTTGGACCGGCCGAAAATCCAGTACAGGGGCAGGGTGACGATGGGGAAGGTGACCAGGGAGATGGCCCAGGCCACGGCTCCCTGCGGGGTGCGCGTCTCGCGGATGGCGACCAGGGCGGTGAAAATGCCGGTGATCTCGATGGCGGTGTAGAGCAGGCTGGCGAGGCCGAGCAGAAAGGACATTTCCAAAGATTCCATGGGAGTTATTGGTAACAGAAAAGCGTTTGAAAGGGAAAGCTTTGCTTGTCATCGCCGGGGGGATGTGCTCAGGCTAATCCGGCAGGAGACAACACGGTGCAGGACAATCCGAAACAACCGCCTCAACGGCATCCCTTTCTGGACAGGCCCAACCGGACGCTCGTCCGCATGGCCCTGCCCGTTCTCTTTTCCCTGGTGGCCGAGCCGCTGACAGGCCTGGCGGACACAGCCTTCGTGGCGCGCATACCCGGCTCGGAGCCGGTGGCCGCCCTGGGTGTGGGGACCATGGCCTTTTCGGCCATATTCTGGGCCTTCGCCTTCCTTGGCATAGCCACCCAGACCGAGGTGGCGCACAGCGTGGGCCGGGGCGAGGAGGGCCGCGCGGTCAAGGTGGTCTCCCTGGCGGCCCTGCTGGCCGCGGGCATTGGCCTCGGACTTCTGGCCGTGTCCATCTGGTTCCTGTCGCCCCTCGCCTCGATCTTCGGGGCCGAGGGGCTGGTCAACGACTACGCCTGTCAATACATGTTCTACCGGCTGCTGGGCGCGCCCGCAGTGCTGGTCACCCTGGCCTGTTTCGGCGGGCTGCGCGGAGCCCAGGACATGCGCACGCCGCTGTACGTGGCCGTGGGCATCAACGTGATCAACGTCCTGTTGGACTGGTTGCTCATCTTCGGCCACGGGTCGTTTCCGGCCATGGGCGTGGCCGGCGCGGCCATAGCCAGCACGGTCAGCCAGTGGATCGGGGCGTTCTGGTGTCTGATCGCGGTATACCGCACTCTGGGGCTGACCGTTCACATGCGCGGCGCGGGACTGGTCCGGCTTATGCGCGTGGGCGGCGATTTGTTTTTGCGCACCGGGGCGGTGCTGGTTTTCCTGACCCTGTGCACCCGGGTGGCCAACCGGTTTGGCCCGGATCAGGGCGCGGCCTTCCAGGCCACCCGGCAATTCTTCCTCTTTTCGGCCCTGTTTCTCGACGCCTTCGCCATCACCGGGCAGAGCCTGGTCGGCTATTTTCTGGGAGCGGACGACCGGGCCAAGGCCCGCGACGTGGCCCGGCTGGTCTGTTGGTGGAGCTTCGGCACGGGCGTGGCACTGTGCGCGGCCATGCTGCTGGGCACCGACCTGGTGGCCTGGCTGTTGGTCCCCCCGGCTGCCTATGCCGTGTTCGGGCCGGGGTGGATCGTGGTCTCCCTGTCCCAGCCCATAGGCTCCCTGTCATTCGCCACGGACGGCATCCACTGGGGTACCGGCGACTTCGCCTACCTGCGCAACAGCATGCTGGCGGCCTCGGCCGTGGGCGTGGCGTGCGTGCTGGCCGTGGAGTTCTTCGAGCCGCCGCAAGTGCTGGTTTATATCTGGCTGGCCTCGACCCTGTGGACCTTCATCCGGGCGGGCTTCGGACTGGTGCGCATCTGGCCCGGCGTGGGCCGTGCGCCTCTCAGGGGATAGGGCGGGCCGCAGGGCGCGAAAAAGGCCCGTCGGTGTTGCCGCCGGGCCTGAAAAATCGCCGTCGCGGGCCGGATCAGTGCTCGGCCAGATAGTTGAACATGAATTCGTAGGCGTTGCGCATCTCTTCCTCGAGATCGTCCATGAGCGTCATTGCCTTGTCCAGGTCGCCCGCCTTGCAGGCGTTTTCCAGCTGAAGACAACATTCGCGCACGCGCTCCACGCCGATGGTCGCGGCTCCGCCCTTGAGGGAGTGGGCCAAATGGCGCAGCTTCTCCACGTCGCCGGAGGACAGGGCGTCCTTGATACTTTGGATTCTCTTGGGCTCCTGGGAGATGAACACGGTGAACATCCGCTTCATGAACGGGCGGCGATCCGCCATTGATTCCAGGAACTTGCTGTCGACTATTTCCTTTCCCACCTTGTCTCCCGCCTTTGTGCACACCCCTATTTCGCCGATCGCATTCTACCTGTATACTTTGATGGATCGTTTTCGGCAACTGGTTTGCTCACAAAGTGGAGAAGTCGATCAGGCTGGGTTGTAGAAGAACCGGCCGAGGCCGACGGTGAAGACGATACAGCCGTAGGCGGCGTGCTCCAGGGAGGCGAGGAGCAGGGAGCCGGTCCTGCGGTAGGTCCGGGTGAAGATCCAGCCCGCCGGGAGGGTCAGGGCCACGGCCACCCAGTTGGCGAAGACGATATGCAGGAAGGAGAAGGCCAGGACGCTGGCCCAGGTGCGGGCGCGTTCCGTCCTCAGGATGGGGGCGTAGCGGTGGAAGAGGAAGGCCCGGTAGATGGTCTCCTGCGGAAAGGCGGACAGCAGGGGGTACAGGGCCATGACGGCCAACCACAGAAGGGGCCTGGCGCGTGGAAAACCGAAAAGTTGGTCCGGAGCCCAGATAAAAACCGTTATGGCCGAACAGAGGGCGACCATCAGGGACCGGAGGGCTATGGCCCGCAAAAAATGGTTGTTTTTGCGAAGAAAAGTGGAAAATTCCATTTTTGGGAGGAATCCGCCCTTGCCTAGATAGATCAGGCAACCGCCCGCAAAGACGAGGAGCAGGGGGATTTTGGGAAACGGCAACCAGCCGCGGGCGTGGAGCGACGGGAGCAGGCCGAACAGGACCAGGAATTCGAGCCAGAGAAACGGGGCGGGCATGTCGCGTATATACGCGCGGTTGCCGGGCCGGTCCAGCTTATCGGGCGGTTGTCATGCAAACGCCACATTTCTTTTGTTTTCATGTTTTCCACAGATTTTTGCGAAAAAAGTTTCCTGTTCGCACAGTCTGTGGAAACGCTGTGGAATAGGTTTAAATCTTCCGCAATGCCGGTTTATTCGCATCTATCTTTCGGATAAGGGTCTTCTTCCGCATATATGAATGGACGATATCGATGAAGGAGGCTCGGTTGTTCGCAGTGTTCCCTAAGCGGCCTTTTGCGGCGGTTGGCTTGCTGGTCCTGGCGTGGGCGTGCCTGGCGCGTCCGGTCCTGGCCGGCGATTCGGTCACCTTCGCCCTGTTCACCAGGGGGTGGCCGCCGTTCGAGATGGTCGTGGACGGCGAAGCCCGGGGAGCGGCCCTGGACATCTTCCGCGTCACCATGCCCAAGGGCACAGAGACCCGAGTGCTGATGCTGCCCGCCTCGCGCAGCGCCCTCCGGTCGGAAGGGGACACGGTCTACACGCGACTCGAATGCCGGGACTGGCTGGACAACGCCGATCTCTATTTATGGAGCGCCCCCGTGCTGGCGCTGCGCACGGTACTCGTGAGCAGGGGGAGCAGCCCTGTGGAGTATCGGGGCGAAACCAGCCTGCACGGTCTGACCATCGGCTGCATCAAGTCCTACAGCTATCCCAACGTGGTCCCGTTGTTCAACAGCGGCAAGGCATTTCGCTACGACGTGAACAGCGACGTGGTCCTTTTGCGCATGCTCAAGGCGGGCCGGGTGGACGTGGCCCTGTTCGACGAATACACGGTCCGCTGGATCATCCGCACCTCCCCGGAGATGGGGACGGACGATTTTTACATCGCCAAAAAGGAACTGGGCAGCTCGGATTTGCGTTTCGCTTTCAACCGACACCCGGGCTGGGAGGCCCGCCTTCCCGAGGTCAACGAGCGCATCCGGGCCAACCGGCGGGCCGGGGTTTACGACAGGATAATGGAACGCTACTGAGCCTCTTTCGGGGCAATGGCCGAAAAAAAGGGTGAGGGCATGGCGCCTTCACCCTTTTTTCGCGCGGTGGCCGGAGCGCTACATGGCGTAGAGCTTGTCGCCGGGGATGATGTTGATGTCGTTCTTGCGGAGCAGTTCGATGCCCTGGTCCGTGCGGTCGAAGCGGAAGATCAGTACCGCGGAATCGCCGGACTGCTGGACGAAGGCGTACATGTATTCCACGTTGATGCCCGCGTCCTGGAGCATGGTCAGGATGCTGTTCAGGCCGCCGGGCTGGTCGTTGACCTCCACGGCAACCACCGAGGTGCGGCCCACGGTGAAGCCCGCCTCCTTCAATTTGGCCTTGGCCTTTTCAAAGTCGGACACGATCAGACGCAGGATGCCGAAGTCCGAGGTGTCGGCCAGGGACAGGGCGCGGATGTTCACCCCGGCCTCGGAGAGGATGCGGGTGACCTCGGCCAGGCGTCCGGCCCGGTTTTCCAGAAATATGGAGAGTTGATCGACTTTCATGGTGTTCTCCTTGGCTTATTGACTGGTTAGTCCTTGTGGCGGTTGTCGATGATGCGCTTGGCCTTGCCCAGGGAACGCTCGATGCTCTTGGGTTCGACCAGTTTGACCTTGGCGGTGACGCCCAGGAATTCCTTAATGTTCTTCATTACCTTCGATTCCACACGCTGTAAACTCTTGATCTCGTCGGAGAACAGGGCCTCGTTGACCTCCACCTGGACCTCCAGGGTGTCGAGGTTGCCCTGGCGTTCGATGATCAGCTGGTAGTGCGGGGTCAGCCCCTCGGTGTCGATGAGGATGGACTCGATCTGGGACGGGAACACGTTGACGCCCCGGATGATGAGCATGTCGTCGGAGCGGCCGGTGACGCGCCTCATGCGCACGGTGGTGCGGCCGCATTTGCACGGCGTGTAGTTCAGGGTGGTCAGGTCGCGGGTGCGGTAGCGGATGAGCGGGATGCCTTCCTTGGTCAGGGTGGTGAAGACCAGTTCGCCTTCCTCGCCAGGGCCCACGGGTTCGCCGCTGACCGGGTCGATGGTCTCGGCCAGGAAGTGGTCTTCCTGGATGTGCAGGCCGTCCTGGGCGGCGGCGCATTCGATGGCCACGCCCGGGCCCATGATCTCGGACAGGCCGTAGATGTCGATAGCCGTGATGCCGAGCTTCTTCTCGATGTCCGCGCGCATCTCGTTGGTCCAGGGCTCGGCCCCGAAGATGCCGATGCGCAGGGGCAGCTCGCGGATGTCGATGCCCATCTCCAGACCGGTCTCGGCCAGGAACAGGGCGTAGGAGGGGGTGCAGCAGATGACGTCCGGGGCGAAGTCCTTGAGCAGGGTGACCTGCCTTCGGGTGGAGCCGCCGGACATGGGCACGACCGTGGCGCCCAGGGCCTCGGCCCCGTAGTGCGCGCCCAACCCCCCGGTGAACAGGCCGTAGCCGTAGGCGTTGTGGACAGTGTCAGCGGCCGAAGCCCCGGCGGCCATCATGCACCGGGCCACGAGTTCGCCCCAGTTCTCGATGTCGCGCTTGGTGTAGCCGACCACGGTGGCCGTGCCGGTGGTGCCCGAGGAGGAGTGGATGCGGACGATCTGGTCCTTGGGCACGGCGAACATGCCGAAGGGATACTGGTCGCGGAGGTCCTGCTTGACGGTGAAGGGCAGCAGGGAGACGTCCTTCAGGGTCTTGATGTCCTGTGGCTTGACTCCCTTCTCGTCGAATTTTTTCTTGTAGAACGGGACGTTGGCGTAGACCCGCTCGCACAGCGATTTGAGCCTGCGCAGCTGGAGCGCTTCCATGTCCTCCCTGGGCAGGGTCTCGTTCTTCACATCGTAGATCATCCCTTCATCCTCCTTGGGCGGCCTTTGATCGGCCAAGCTGTCCATATGAAAAAACCACGGTCTGATACAGCCCGTGGTCCGCTCTAGCGCCTTCCCCGCGCCGTTCCAAAAGCCACGAGCCTCCTAAAGAGAGCCCGTAAACCAGAAAAAGCGCGCAAATAGGTATTTTTGCATAGGCGAAACAGTGCCCAATGTTCCGGTTTGCGTCAAGGGGTTTGTGGGCTTGAGGCCGGTCAACGGGCGTCCGCCGCGCCGGGCTCGATTGTTGCGGACCAATCCAAAGTGCATTACACAATCGGAGATTAACAATCGACATTGGAGTTGCTATGACATTCAGGGAATTGATGGAGCGCAACCGGTCGCGGCGCAAGTTCGACGAGTCCAGGCCGGTGAGCGCGGATGAACTGACCGAACTGGTGGACCTGGTCCGGTTCATGCCCTCGGGCAGGAACCTCCAGCCGCTCAAGTACATCGTCACCGCCGATCCGGCGCAGTGCGTCGAAATTTTCCCGCTTCTGGGCTGGGCAGGGTACCTCGCCGACTGGAAGGGCCCGGCCGAGGGCGAGCGACCCACGGGATACATCATCATGCTTCTGGACAAGGATGTGGCCGACACGCCCCACTGCGATGACGGCATCGCCTGCCAGAGCCTCATGCTCGGCGCGGTGGAAAAGGGATACGGCGGCTGCATCATCGCCACGGTCAACCGCAAGAAGCTGGCCGCGCTCTTCGACCTCCCGGACCGCCTCGAGATCCTCATGGTCCTGGCCCTGGGCGTCCCGGCCCAGGAAGTGGTCCTGGAATCGCTTCCCTCGGACGGCAGTATAAAGTATTGGACCGGCGAGGACGGCAAACACCACGTGCCCAAGCGCGGGCTCGACGAGATTCTGGTGGGGCGTTTCCCCAAGAATTGACGGTGGTTCACGGTAAACACAAGGACAGACATTGCTTAACAAAGAAAAGAAATTCGCCGAAATGGCGAGCGTCGACAAGGCCCGTGACGTGGCCGGATGGCTCGACGCCAAACAGGGCGAGCGGATCAGCATCATCGACGTGACGGGGTTGAGCTCGGTCACGGACATGATCCTGGTGGTCTCGGCCCGGGGCGTGAAGCACGCCCAGGCCCTGGCCTCGCACATTCTGGACAAGGCCGCCGAAGAGAACATGGAATTCCTGAGCATGGAGGGCCACAAGACCGGCGAGTGGGTCCTGATCGACCTGAACGACGTGCTCGTGCACGTCTTCCTGGACGAGCTCAGGGAGTTCTACAACATCGAAGGCATGTGGACCGAAGCTCCCCGCGTGGAGTTCGAGGCCTAACGGACATATGGACATGGCCGAACCCAAGAAGACACTGCTGCTGATACTGGACGGCTGGGGCATCGCCCCGGACGGCGCGGGCAACTGTGTGCGCAATGCCGCCACCCCGCATCTCGACCGGCTCCTGGCCGAATATCCCTCCACCCGCCTGACCTGCTCGGGACGCGCCGTGGGGCTGCCCGACGGCTTCATGGGCAACTCCGAGGTGGGCCACATGAACATCGGCGGAGGGCGGGTAATCTACCAGGACATGACCCGCATCGACATGGCCATAGAGGACGGCTCCCTGTTCGACAATCCCGTCCTCAAGAGGCTGATGGACAGGACCAAGGCGGGTTCCGGGCGGCTGCATCTCATGGGGCTGCTCTCGGACGGCGGGGTCCATTCGCACCTGCGCCACCTGTTCGCCCTGCTGGACATGGCCAAGGCCGAGGGCGTTCCCGAGGTCTTCATCCACGTCTTCATGGACGGCCGCGATACGGCGCAGAAGGGCGGGCTCGCCTATCTGCGCACCCTGCGGGCCAAGCTCGACGAACTCGGCCTGGGCACGATCGCCACCCTGTCCGGCCGGTTCTGGGCCATGGACCGCGACAAGCGGTTCGAGCGCGTGGAAAAGGCCTACCGGGCCCTGGTGGACGGCCAGGGCGTGTCCATCGACGACCCGGTCGCGGCCGTGGAGGCGCGCTACGCCGAGGGCGAGTTCGACGAATTCGTCAAGCCGAGCGTGGTGGCGGGCGTGGACGGGCGCATCCAGGACGGCGACGGCCTGTTCTTCTTCAACTTCCGCGCGGACCGCGCCCGGGAGATCAGCCGTGCCATCTTCGAAAAGGATTTCAACGAGTTCGACCGACCCAACGTGCCGGTCCCGGCCATGTTCGCGACCATGACCCGGTACGAGTCCACTTTCCCCATGGAAACGGCCTTCCCGCCCGAGGACTACGAGGGCACCCTGGGCGAGTTCGCCTCGGCCCATGGCATGAAGCAGCTGCGCATCGCCGAGACCGAGAAATACGCCCACGTGACCTATTTTCTCAACTGCGGGCGCGAGGAGCCGTTCCCGGGCGAGGACCGGATCATGATCCCGTCCCCGCGCGAGGTGGCCACCTACGATCTCAAGCCGCAGATGAGCGCCGATGAGGTGGCCGACACCCTGATCGCCAAGTGGGGCGAGTACGATCTGTGCGTCTGCAACCTGGCCAACCTGGACATGGTCGGGCACACCGGGATCATGGAGGCCGCCGAAAAGGCGTGCGTGGCCGTGGACGGCTGCGTGGGCCGCATCGTGGACACGGTGCTGGAAAGCGGCGGCCGGGTGCTGATGACCGCCGACCACGGCAACGCGGAGCAGATGCTCGACCAGAGCGGCGCGCCGCACACGGCCCATTCCACCAATCCGGTGCCCCTGGTCTTTATGGAAAAGGGGCGCGAGGACGCGGTCCTGGACGAGGGCATCCTCGGCGATATCGCCACCACCGTCATCGGTCTGTGGGGCATGGAGCCGCCCGCCGGAATGACCGGCAAGAACCTGGTACACAAGGGATAACAATGGCTGAAAGCAAGAAACCCCTGACCCCGGTGAAACCGGCGGCCATGGAAATGATCTTCCTCTACCCCTGCCCGCACTGCGGCCGGGAGGTCCCGCTCATCGCGCCGTCCCGGCCCGCCATGGCCCAGTGCGACGCCTGCCGCGAGAACTTCCCCATCGTGCCGGTGGACGACCGGACCATCCGCTATCTCAAGCTCATCCTGGCCGGGGGCAAGGCGGGCATCGACCCGGATTTCCTCTAGGCGGACAAGCCCCCCAACGTGGTAACCGGGCAAATCGAATGAGACGCAATCCCCTATGGCGGCGCAGTCGTAGGGGATTTTTATTGCGGTCCCGGGCGGTGACGCCGAGCGAAGCGGGCCGCATAGGAGGGTGGGAATGTTTGACGATTCATGGATGAAATGCCGAATCCTTCGAGGTTGCGGGCAACGAGTCTCAGCATGGCTGTTCCTGTTAGTCGTCCTGTGCGCGGTCGGAAGTCCGGTCTTCGCCCGTGCGGGGGGCAGCCCGGAAAAGGCGCGGACCGATGCCCCTGACGATGTCGGCCGCTCCTTTGCCATGGCCTTTCCCGTGGATTTCACGGTCTCCACCGACGCCAAGCAGTTGGCCGCGAAGAGCTATTTTCCCCTGGACGACGGCTCCATGCGCCTCGGCGGCTGCTATTCGGGAGAGGAGTACGCGGGCACGAATTTCGGCAGCGCCTGCATCACGGTCTCGGTCTCGCCGGACGAGGGGCGGGACGGGGATTGCGCCCGGTTCGACGGGGATACCCTGTGCGGGGAGGAGGGCGGTGTCCGCGACGCGGTCGTCAATGGCCTGCGCTTGCGGCGCGCCGATATGTCGGACGCGGCCATGGGCCACCGTCTGGAGGCCCGGGATTATTGGATCGTCCACGACGGACGGCGGTACGACATCCGGCTGTTCGTCGGCTATACGGCCATGGAGATGTACACCCCCGGGGAAAAACGGGAGTTTTCCCTGGAGGATTGTTGGGCCAGGTTGACCGGTGTTCTGAACACCTTTTCCTTCCGCTAGGCGATCATCGACTCGCGGGTCAATTTATGGCCCGTCTTTTGCTTGAGCTACGTATTGTCTTTAATACAGTCTGTTTTGGGGAAGAAGAGGGATAATGAAGAAAAAAGGTATGTACTTGGCGGTATTGGCGGTTTCCTCGGCGATCTTCGGCTCGCCGGTCGGGCCGGAATGCGCCTGGGCTTCAGACGGCGGGGTTACAATTCTGTCAGGATTTTTCGGGGGCTCGGCTTGGGGACTGGTGGTTCCCGGCCTGCTTGGGGTGGTCGCCTGTGCGGTCTGCATCCTGTTGACTGCCAAGATTATTAACAATAAATATAGTGTGTTGAGAAGTGTTTTAGAACGCATGGCCGAGGGCGTATCCCCTGTAGAAGTGCCCGAGGGCGGCGATGACAATTTTGGCAGGATGGCCGTTGATCTGAAAAAGATCGTGAGTTACATCGGCGAGTTGGAAGCCAAGGCCGAAAAGAGCGAAAATGTAGCCCGGGAGGCCGAGGTCCGCGTGAAGGAATCCCTGGCCCAGGCCGCCCAGGCGCGCAAGCAGGGCGAGGCCGCTCGTTGCGAGGGGCTGTTGTCCGCCGCCGGAACCCTGGAACACTCGGTCCAGGCCATCCGCGACCATTCGGCCACCCTCGGGGTGTCCACGGGCAAGGCGCGCGAAGGCGCGGCCGAGCAGCAGCGGCTCATCTCAGAGGCCGCCTCGGCCATGGAGCAGATGAACGCGGCCGTGGGCGAGACTGCGGTCAGCGCGGGTGCGGCCGCCGAGGACGCGGACAAGGTCATGGAACAGGCTGAGTCCGGTTCCGCCGTGGTCGCGCGGACCATCGAATCCATCGGCGCTGTTTCCGAAAATTCCCAGTCCCTGGTCGAGAGCGTGGCCGGGCTCGGCTCCCAGGCCGAGGGGGTCGGCGCGATCATGGGCGTGATTTCCGACATCGCGGACCAGACCAACCTGCTGGCGCTCAACGCGGCCATCGAGGCCGCCCGGGCGGGCGACGCCGGGCGCGGTTTCGCCGTGGTGGCCGACGAGGTGCGCAAGCTGGCCGAGAAGACCATGGACGCCACCCGCGACGTGGGCGTGGCCATCGAGGGCATCCAGGACCAGGTGGCGCGGACCATAGACGGGGTCAAAAACATGTCCGGCCTGGCCGACGAGGCCGCCGGGCTGGCCCGCGAATCCGGGGATGCCCTGAAGGAAATCGTGTCCCATTCCGGGACCAGCGCCGAGCGCATCGGGGCCATCGCCACCGCCTCCAGCCAGCAGTCCGTGGCCAGCGAGGCGGTCACCCGGACCATCACGGCCGTGCATGACATATCCTCGGACACGGACGAGGGCATGGCCGAGGCCACCCGGGCCGTGGACGAACTGAGCCGCCGCGTGGAGGAGCTGGCCGTCATGACCGGCGTGTTCCGCCTGGTGGGCAGCGGCCGGGTCCAGGAGATCATCGGCGCCCTGGCCGAATCCGAGGCGGTCCGGTCCGGACGGCGCGACCGTCTGGAGCAGGCCGTGCGCGACGCCCTGAAGCGAAACGAGTTTCTTGAACTCATGTACATCACCGACGCCGAGGGCAGGCAGACGGTCAGCAACCTCGGGGGCAAGGTCTCGGGCTATGCCGAGGACGCCTCGGCCTTCGGCTCGAACTGGGCCGACCGGCCCTGGTTCAAGGGCGTGGCCGAGACCGGCGCCTTCCACATCTCCGACGTCTATACCTCCTCGGCCTCGGGCCGGGAGTGCATCACCGTGTCCGGTCCGTTCTTTGGTCGGGACGGCCGGATGCTCGGCGTGATCGCCGCGGACGTGAGCGTCTCCGCCTAGCGCCGCCTCCGTTTTTTCCCTTTTGTCCCCGGCATGGGAGCGGGGATGGACCGCCCCGGACGCGCGATGCACGCCCGGGGCGTTGCATTGTGTCCCCGACGGCACTATGGTCTATCTACCGGCGTAGCGCCGGCCGGATCAATCGATTGCAAAAACGAGGTATGACCATGATCACGACCAAGAGCAAACAAGACGATTATCTGACGGAATTCACTGACGGCGACCACGTGGGACAGTGCGACGCCCCGGTGGGCAAGGGCGGCCGGGACGCGGCCTTCACGCCTTTCGCCCTGCTGGAGGCCTCCCTGGCCGGATGCCTGAACATCACCCTGCGCGCCTTCGCCAAGTCGCACGACATCGAACTGGGCCACGTGGAGACCACGGTCACCCTGGTCCCGGGCGAGAGCGGCACCACCTTCGAATACAGCGTCGAACTGCCCGAAGGAGTGAGCGAAAAGGACACCAAGCGGCTGCTCGCGGCCCTGAAGGGCTGCCCCATCCACGGCCTGCTCGGCAAGCCCGTGACCTTTGAACTGAAGGCGTAACAACCGGCGAGACCTCGCGTTTCGGGTATCACCGCAACGCGCGGCTGGCGACGACGGACGGCACGCGACCAAGTCGCGTGCCGTTTTTCTTTCAAGGGAGAAGGGGAGGTCAGGCGCGTTTTCTCGGGGAGTATTGCATCAGGGCGTTGCCCGCGATGATGAAGGCCAGGCCGAACACCGTGGCCGGGTGGATGGTCTCGCCCACCAGGAAGTGGATGAAAACCAGGGAGAGGAAGGGCGACAGGAAGATCAGGTTGGCCACCCGGGCGGTGCCCCCGCCCTCGGGCCGGGCCGCGTATTTCATGGCCGTGAGCCACAGGGCGAAGGTGATTCCCATCTCGAACAGCCCAACGTAGGCGGCGGCCATAAGCGGGCCGGTGGCGAGCGGCGGTATTTCGGAGAAAAGCAGGGTGGCCGCCAGGATGAAGGGGAATCCGGTCAAGAAGCTCAGCAGCAGCCCGGCCATGGGGTCGGCCTGGCTTCGGGTGTTGAAGATCCAGTACAGGGCCCAGATGACCGTGCTGCCCAGGGCCAGGGCCACGCCCTGCAGGCTGGAAAAGCGCATGCCGAGCAGGTCGCCGTGGGTGGAGATGACCACCACCCCGAGGTAGCTGAGCAGGATGGCCATGAGCGCCCTGGCCGAGAGCTTCTGGCCGAGCAGGGGCACGGACAGCAGCGACAGGGTCACGGCCCAGGTGTAGTTTATGGGCTGGGCCTCCTGGGCGGGCAGGAGGTCGTAGGCCTTGAACAGGATGGTGTAGTAGAGGAACGGGTTGAGCAGCCCGAGCAGGGCGCAGCGCACCGTCTCTTTGCGGCCCATGCGCGTCAGTTCGCCAAGCTTGCCCTGAATGAGCAGGATGGCCGCCAGGACCAGGATGGACACGGCGCAGGCGCAGAGCAGCAGTTGCAGCGGGTCGAGGCCGCGCAGGGCTATCTTGAAGGCCGAGGCCACGGTGGACCAGATGGACACCGTGGCCAGGCCGTAGAGCGTGGCTTTCTTGCTGTCGGTCACGACTGCTACACGATGACGTGCTTGCGGATGTAGCTGACCACCTCGTCCACGTCGTCGGTGACCTTGAACAGGTCGAGATCCTCGGCCCTGCAGAATCCGTTGGGGACCATCTGGCTCTTGAACCAGTCGATGAGCCCGGACCAGAACTCGGTGCCGAAGAGGACGATGGGGAACGGCTTGATGCGGTGGGTCTGGATGAGCACCAATGCCTCGGACAATTCGTCCAGGGTGCCGTAGCCGCCGGGCAGGGCCACGTAGGCCAGGGCGTACTTGATGAACATGAGCTTGCGGATGAAGAAGTAGCGGAACTCGCTCTTGACGTTCAGGAACTCGTTGTTCTTTTGCTCCATGGGCAGATGGATGTGCAGGCCGATGGATTCCCCGCCGTTCTCGAACGCCCCCTTGTTGCCCGCCTCCATGAGGCCCGGGCCGCCGCCGGTGATGACCGAGAATCCCGCCTCGGACAATGCCTTGGACAGCTCCACGGTCTTCTGGTAGAGCGGTTCGTCCTGCTTGACCCGGGCCGATCCGAACACGGACACGGCCGGGCCGATCTCGGACAGGTTCTCGAAACCGTCGACGATTTCGGACATGATCTTGAAGAGCCGCCAGGACTCGTGGATGGACAGGTCGTCGATGAGGTATTGCTTGGAACGATGAATCATTGGTTCTCCTGTGCTCCCGGGGCAAAGGTTGCCTGGACACGGTTTATGGGGCATGTAGTCGGGGCGGCGGATGCAGGATCCCGCCGACTGCTTTACTACACTGATTTTGTTCCGTTCGGAAGGGGGTTATATTCCGGCTTTCCGGCGGAACGGCAACGCGAGGACAACGTATGAAAGTGACCTTCATGGGCGCGGCCCGGACCGTCAGCGGCTCCTGTTACATCCTTGAATGCGGAGGCAGGCGGTTCGCCGTGGACTGCGGCATGCACCAGGGCAACCGGGAGATCGAGAAACGCAACTGGAACATCGACGCGTACGCCCCCAAGAAGCTGGACTTCATCCTGATCACCCACGCCCACATGGACCATACCGGGCTGCTGCCCGCCCTGGTGGCCAAGGGTTACCGCAATCCCATCTACTGCACCGCGCCGACCCGCGACCTTCTGGAGATCATGCTCCTGGACTCGGCCCACATCCAGGAGATGGAGGCCGAGTGGGACAACCGCAAGCAGCGCCGCACCGGCGGCGACATGGTCAAGCCGTTGTACACCATCGCCGACGCCGAGCGGACCACGCCGCTGTTCGCGACCATCGAGTACTCCAAGACGTTCGAGCCCGTGCCGGGCGTCAAGGTGACCTACAAGGACGCCGGGCACATCCTCGGCTCGGCCTTTATCGAGATCGAGTACGAGGAGGACGGCAAGCGGACCAAGGCGGTCTTTTCCGGCGACCTGGGCAGGCCGGAGCAGCTCATCGTCAACGACCCTTCCGACATGGAGTGCGTGGATTACCTGTTTATGGAGTCCACCTATGGCAACCGCAACCACGTGGACGAGAAGGGCAGCCTGGAGGAATTGGCCGAGGCCATCGCCTACAGCTACGGCAACGGCGAGAAGGTGGTCATCCCGGCCTTTGCCGTGGAGCGTTCGCAGCAGATCATCTATTCCCTGTTTCTGCTCAGGAAGCAGGGCAAGCTGCCTGCGGACATGCCGGTCTACCTGGACAGCCCGCTGGCCATCCGGGCCACGGAGATTTTCCGCAAGCATCCAGAATATTTCGACGAGAAGACCCAGGAATACATCCGGAACGGGGAGAACCCCCTGGACCTGCCCAATCTCCATTTCACCCAGACGCGCGAGCAGTCCCAGGCCATCAACGAGACCGAGGGGCCGGCCATCGTCATCTCGGCCAGCGGCATGGCCAACGCGGGCAGGATCAAGCACCATCTCAAGCACAACCTGTGGCGTCCCGGGGCCAGCGTGGTCTTTGTGGGCTGGCAGGGCGTGGGCACGCCGGGCCGAAAGATCGTCAACGGGGCCGAGAAGATCACCATCTTCGGCGAGGAGGTCCTGGTCAAGGCCAAGGTCTTCACCATCAACGGCTTTTCCGGCCATGCCGGGCGCGACGAGCTTCTGGGCTGGCTCGGGACCATGCAGGGCAAGCCCATCAAGATCATGCTCGTGCACGGCGAGGCCGAGGTCCAGACGGAGTTCGCCAAGCTGATCACCGAGAAGTTCGGCTTCGAGGTGCACATCCCCGAATACATGGAGATTCTGGAACTCGAACCGGGCAAGGAACTGGCGCCAGTGGTGGACCTGGAAGTGGCCCGGCCGCGCGTGGACTGGGAATTCCTGTTGGCCGACTCCGAGACCCTGTACCAGGAGCTGCGCAATCGCATCCGGGATGTGGAAAAGCGCCCGTGGGTGGACCAGGCGGAGCTGCGTGACAAGCTCCTTGGCATCAACCGCACCATCGTGGAGCTCGTCTCCGAGATGTAGCCGTGCGGATTGTCGGAGGCCAATACAAGGGGCGCAGGATTCTGACCTGCGAGGGCCCCGGATACCGTCCCGCGACCATGAAGGTGCGCGAGTCCGTGTTCTCCATGCTCACGGCGCGGGGCGTGGATTTTCAGGATGCGCGGGTCATCGACATGTTCGCGGGCTCCGGCTCCCTGGCCCTGGAGTGCCTCAGCCGGGGCGCGCCCACGGCCTGGTTCGTGGAGAAGAGCCCCAAGGCCGCCGCGCTCATCCGTCGTAATTTGTCCGATCTGAATGTGGATAAGTCCCGATACAGGGTGGTCTGCAAGGACCTTTTTGGTGTATTGTCCAAAGGCCCGGAGCGCCCTTTCGACCTGGTCTTCATCGATCCGCCCTACGGCCGCGACCTGCTGGTCCCGGCCCTGACCAAGGCGCTCGAGAAAGGCTGGATCGCGCGGGGCGCGCTGGTCCTGGCCGAGGTGGAGAGCGCGGTCGCCCCCCCGCAGGACGGGCCCTTGGGGGACATGGAATTGCTAACCGACCGGGAGTACGGTCAAACCAGGATTTTACTATGGCGAAATTGAACCCCAGGCTGGCCGTGTACCCCGGCACGTTCGATCCTCTGACCATGGGTCACGTGAGTCTGACCCGCCGCGGGCTGAAGGTCTTCGACAACATCATCCTGGCCGTGGCCGAGAGCACGCCCAAGAAGACCCTGTTCACCGTGGGCGAGCGGGTGGCCTTGGCCCAAGACGTGTTCCGCGACGAGCCCAGGGTTTCGGTGGCCTCCTTCGACTGCCTGCTCATCGACTACGTGGAGAGCAGGGGGGCCGGGGCGATCATGCGCGGCCTGCGCGCGGTCTCGGATTTCGAGTACGAGTTCCAGATGGCGCTCATGAACCGCAAGCTCAAGTGGGAGATCGAGACCGTCTTCATGATGACCGACTTCAAGTGGATGTACCTGAGTTCCACCATCGTCAAGGAAGTGGCCCAGTACGGCGGCGACATCCGGGGGCTCGTCCCCGGCCCGGTGGCCACGGCCCTGTCCGTCAAGTTCGGCGTCAAGCCCCAGGACTGGGGGCACAACCACTACATATGACGAGCGCCCGGCCTCCCATCGTCTGCCTTCTCGGCCCGACCGGCACGGGCAAGACCTCGGCGGCCATCGCCATCGCGGGCCGTCTGCCCGCCAGCGTGATCAATTTCGACTCCCGCCAGGTCTACCGCGACTTTCCGGTCGTCACGGCCCAGCCCGACGCGGAAGAGCGCGCCGCCTGTCCGCACCATCTCTACGGCTTCCTGCCCACGGAAGAGAAGATGACCGCGGCCCGGTTCGTGGAACTGGCCGTGGACAAGATCGAGGAGGTGCGCGGCCAGGGGCGGCTGCCCATCCTGGTGGGCGGCACCGGCCTCTACCTGCGCTCGTTGCTGTCCGGCATAGCGCCCATCCCCGAGATCCCCGGGGAAATCCGTCGCCAGGTCCTTGACCGCGTGGCCGAGGAAGGGCCCCAGGCCCTGCACGCCGAGCTGTCGCGAACCGACCCGGACTACGCGGCGAAGATCCACCCCAACGACACCCAGCGTAACGCCCGGGCCGCCGAGGTCTATTTGGCCACGGGCCGGACCATGACCTGGTGGCACACCGAGAGCGAGCACGCCCCGGCGCCGTACGGCGCCCTCAAGGTGGGCATGCGCATCGCCCTGAGCGACCTGGAGCCTCATCTGGCCGCGCGCATCGACGTCATGTTGGAGCGCGGAGCCCTGGACGAGGCGCAGGCCGCCTACGGGCGCTGTCCGGACCCGGACGCGCCCGGCTGGACCGGCATCGGCTGCGCCGAACTGCTCGGCTTCCTGCGCGGGGAACTGACCATGGCCGAGGCCCGCGAGAAATGGGTCAGGAATACCAGGGCGTACGCCAAGCGGCAGATCACCTGGTTCAACAAGGAAGCCGACATCCACTGGTTCGCGCCCGGCGAGAACGGGCCCATAGCGGACCTGACGGAGCGGTGGCTTTCGGAGCGGGGCTGATCAGCTTCCGGCCAGGACGGTCAGTTGCGCCGGGGTCATGGCCCAGTTCAGGGTCCCGGCGGACTTGCCGGGGGGCAGGCTGAACTGCATGAGCCCGCCGTTTTCCACGCGGACGTCCACGCTTTTCCCCGGCGACAGGATGGCCGAGGCCAGGAGGCTCAGGGAGGGCAGGTGTCCGGCGATGAGTATGGAGTCCAGTCCCTCATATTCGTTGATGAATTTCAGCGTGTCGGCGGTCGGGGCCATGGCCTTGACCGCGTCCGTGACCACGACGCGCTCCACGGGGTAGCCGGTCGTCTCGGCCATGATCTCGGCGGTCTGGATGGAGCGGACCTTGGAGCTGGCCGCCACCAGCTGGAAACGCAGGCCGAGGATGGCGGCGGCCCGGGCTGTCTTTTCCACCTGTTCGCGGCCCACGGGGCTCAGGGGCTGGTTCGGGTTGACTTCCTTGGGCAGGCAGGCGCCGTGCTGCATCAGGTGGATAAGCATGTCTCGCTCCGGGGTTGATTGGCGGTATCCCGTAAGGCTACCACCGGTCACGCCGGGCGGCAAGCGGCTTGCGGAAATCCCGCAACCACGCTACATGGATGATGCCTTGGCCATCCCGGCCGTGCGAGGCCTTGAACACTTCAGGACAGTTATCAGATGTCGTTTCGAATATTTGTTCCCATCATATTGGCGTTTCTCCTTTTTACCGCGCCCGCCCAGGCCTTTGACGGGCTCGTGCAGGCCTTCGGGGCCGACGGGACCATTGCCTGGGGCTCCGGCGATCTGGCCGTGGTCCGGTCCATAGAGGGCGCGGCCACGGACGAATCCGACGCGGCCCTGTCGCCGCTCTCCGTGCGCAAGGCCGTGGTCCAGGCGCGCAAGCGGCTTCTGGACATGGTCCTGTCCGTGCGCATCGACGGCCATCAGACCGTGGGCGCGTTCCTGTCCGGGGACAGCGACCTGGCCGCCCAGGTCCGCGGGCTCATCCAGAATTCCCTGTACCGGGGGCCGGGCCTCTATGACGCGGCGGGCACGGTCCGCGTGTCCGAGCAGCTTCGGGGACAGCTGGCCGAACTCATCCTGCCCAACACCGTCCAGTTCCAGAGCGGCATCCCGCCCCGGCTGTCCACGGCCACGGGGCAGGGCGTGATGGACATGCCCGACAACGCGCCCGAGGAAGTGGGCAGCGGCACGCGCGGCTACACCGGCGTGATCGTCGACGCGCGCGGCCTCAAGCTGACTCCGGCCCTGGCCCCGGTCATCTACGGCCAGGACGGGTTCGGCGCCTACGGCTATTTCCAGGTCGGCCGGACCAACGTGGCCGACAAGGGCATGGTCGCTTACGCCGTCGATGACAACCCCAAGGTGCTGGCCGAACGTGTCGGCAACCGGCCGCTCATGGTCAAGGCCCTGAGCGCCTACGGTTCCTGGCGGACCGATGTGGTCATTGCCGCCTCGGACGCCCGGCTGGTCCGGGCCGTGGTCAAGACAGGTTCCATTGCGGACGGATGCAAGGTGGTCATCCTGGTGGATGCACCGGAAAAGTCGCCCGAGAACGCGGGCGCGGCCCGGAAGGCCGAGGGAGAGGGCGATGCGTAAATATATTTTCCTGCTCACCATGACCTGCTGCCTGCTGGCCGCATGGCCCGCCCTGGCCGGCCAGGTCCGGGTCTTCGAGTCCATGGCCGAAGGCATGTCCCAGCGCGACCTGCGCGACAAGGCGCGTGCCCAGGGGTTCGCCCAGGCCGTGCTCGACGAGGCCAAGGTCATGCTTGCGGACAAGCTTCCCGAGACGCGCACCGCGCTGCTCAAGGAATACCTCCTCGGCCACGCCGAGCCGTTCATCCAGGGATACAAGGTCGTCTCCTCCCAGGATTTCCCCGAAGGCCTCAGTCTGACCATGGACGTTCGGGTGGACCGCAGAACCCTGCGCGACAGCCTCGGCGGCATGGGCTTCTTCGCCACCCTGGCGCAGCCCCAGCCCGCTACCGTGGTCTGGCCCGGCGACCTCACCGACGAGGAATTGCAGGCCCTGCACCATCTCATCAACCTGACCGGGATCGCGCCCACCGAGGGCGGTTCCCCGGTTTTCACTCTGGAGCGTGGCAGCGACAAGGGTACCTGGAAGTGCCACCTGTCCTATGAAGGCCAGGAATGGCTGGCCATCAACGGTGACATGGCCACGGCCTGGTTCACCCTGTGGCCGAGGTATTTCGACCGGCCCACGGCCCAGGCCGCCCAGGCCGGCGGTGAGACCCTGACCGTGTCCGGCTGGTTCTCGCCCGACGGGGTACTGGAATTCGACCGTGTGCTGCACGGCTGGGACGGTGCGGTCCAGAACGCCCAACTGGTGACCATGGACATGCAGCCCTCCGGGGCCGGAGCCACCTGGTCCCTGTCCGTCATCAACCGCGCCCGGCTGGAGATGCTGCTCAACGCCTTCCTGCCCCAGCGCGGCCTGAGCTTCCACCTGGCCGCCGAGCCCCGGGGCTAGAGCTGCGAGAGGGGACCCGTGCCGCGCGACGCCATCTGGACCGTTCCCAACATCCTGACCATCGTCCGCATCCTGCTGACGCCGCTCTTTGTCGTGGCCTACGTGGGCGAGAACTTCAATCTCGCCTGGATGCTCTTTCTCGTGGCCGGGCTGACCGACGCCTTTGACGGCTTTCTGGCCCGGGTCTGGGACCAGCGCACCCAGCTTGGGGCCGTGCTCGACCCCCTGGCCGACAAGGCCCTGCTGGTCACGTCCTTCATCTGTCTGGCCGCCAAGGGCTGGATTCCCTTCTGGTTCGCCGTGCTCGTGGTCAGCCGCGACCTGATCATTGTCGGCGGTCTGGCCGTACTCAACTTCCTCGGCGTGGACGTCAAGAACCGCATCCGGCCCATCTGGATCAGCAAATTCAATACAGCCGTACAGATCGTCCTCGTGGTCGCGGTCATGATCCACCGCACCTTTGCCCTGGACTACGGCTATCTGCTCGGCACCCTGGTCGCCATAACCGCCGTGTCCACCAGCCTGTCCGGCATTGCCTACGTCCGCCGGGGCTTCGAACTCTTCTCCGAACAGGCCGAAGGGTAGGGTGAGGCGCCCCCGGCCCTCCATCCCCTTTCCCCTCCTAAACTTTTTGTATGCGCATTCGCGCGGTTGGAGGGGGGCGAGAAAGTGTGTGCTTTGGTGAGGACGGGGAGTGATGACGGTTGTTGTTAAAGTGAAGGATGAAGAATTGGCGCGAACGCAATGATCACGAAGCGGCATCAGGGGAGCGCCCTGGCCGCGCCGAAGGCGCAAAAAAAGACCCGGTCACAAGGGCGATCGGGTCCGAGAGGGCTTGGTTGGAGGGAGAAAGCGGTTAGCTGTCCTTTTTCTCGTCGTCGGAGTTGGAGGATTTGGGGGTCACGTCGATTTCGTCAGGCTCGCTGGTGGCCTTCTTGAAATTGCTGATGGCCTTGCCGATGCCGCCGCCGATTTCCGGCAGCTTCTTCGCGCCGAAAATGACCAATACTATCAAGAGAATGATCAAGAGTTCCCAAACGCCGAATCCGCCAAACATATATAGCCTCCAATTGCGTGAATGACTTCACGATTATTTGTGCTAGAGGCTATACACCCGCCACCATGCCCAGTCAAGGACGGCGGATCATTCGCATGGAGCGGCCCCGGCCCGATTCGGGCTCGGAAAAGGGCGGTTTGACTTTACAATTGAATGCTCGGGCTTTACATCTGTCCCATCGGCACAGGATGACCGGCCGGAGGAGGGCAGGTCGTTCCGCACGCATTGAACCAAAGGTAGGAATGGGCAAGATTTCCCGGCTGCCGGGCACTGATTGTCGGCACCACATCAACGGCCGCTGCCTGTACGAGGAGTGGCTCAATCCCGGATACACGAAGTCATGGCGCTGCCAGGTCACGGCCCGGTGGGAGTCTTCCTTTGACGACTTTTTGCGCCGCGCCGAGTATTTCGGCGTGACGGAGGACGCGGTCCCGGACCTCTGGGGCCGCCAGTTCCAGCGTCTGGCCCGGGACACGTTCCACTGCGGGATGTACACATACCGGCAGGGCGCGGCCGCACCGGGCTGCGGCCATCATCTGGACGGGGTCTGCGTCATGGGACTGCCCCGGTGTTACGGGCGGTGCCGCCATTTTGGCCCGGCCGCCGACGAATAGAACAAGGAGAACGAGCATGCTGCTGGCTTTTCCCTATATGCATCCCGAACTGTGGTCCGGCGACGACCTGGACGGGCTGACTTTTTTCGATCCGGGCCTGGCCGCCGAGCCGGACCCGCACGCCTTCCGGCCCGGGGGGCTGCCGCTCGATCCGAAGACGGCCGGGGCGCTGATCAACGACTGCATCCGTTTCGGCGAGCAGTTCAAGGACCCGGGCGAGATGGCCTATTTCGGAGCCGTGACCGTCGACGACTTCTACGAGGGATCGTCCATGTCCATCCAGGCCCAGCTGTCGCGCCAGTTCGACGACGGCAAGGGGACCAGGCAGGAGCGCGAGGCGCGCGAGGCCGCGTCCAAGGCGCAGTTCGTGCTGCTTCTGGCCTGGGCGTTTGAGGAGCGCATCCTCGAACTGGCCGGTCTGGAAGAGGGCATCCGCAGCGGTTGGGACGCCATGGACCGGACCATCGGCGTGGACGAGGAGGACAGCCTGGGCGAGCGCGAGACCGCCTTGGGCGAGACCCTCAGCCACACCGGGGGGACGTCAGACGGCCAGGAAATCCAGTTGCCCTGGCAGCGCGTGATCGAGGCGCTGCCCGCCTTTGTGCCCGAGGACACGGTCCTGGTCTGCGCCGATCCCGAGATTTTTGAGGTCTGGGAGGAGTTCGGCATCGCCTTCGAGCAAGGGGAGGACGGACATTTGCGGGCCACGGCCCCGGCCTGGAAGTTCGGCTGCCGCCGCCGGGAGCCCCAGGGCATGCCCGCCGCGCTGAAACGACTGACCGTCGCAATTCTCAAGTAAACCCCGGAGAGGATACATGGCGATCGCCAACCCGTTGATGAACCCCCGTCTTGTCGAGGGCCTCAAGACCATCGTTTTCGACAACGACGGGGTGCTGATCGATTCCTACGAGGCCAACATGGTCTATTACGGCACCATCCGCGAGAAACTGGGCATGCCGCCCATGAACGACGCGGAGCGCTATTTCGTGCACTCGCGCACCCACGACGAGGCCGTGCGCCATATCGTGCCCGAGGACAGGCTCGAGGAGGCCTTCGCCATCGGCTCGACCATGAACCAGGCGGACCTGGCCCCGTACTTCAAGCGTTCGGACGGCATCCGCGAGTTTTTGTGGTGGCTGCGCGCGGCCGGGTTCAACCTGGCCGTGAACACCAGCCGGGGCGAGTCCATGGGGTTGATCCTCAAGCTTACGGACCTGGAGGGCTTCTTCCACCCCATCGTCACTTCCTGCGTGGTCAGCAAGCCCAAGCCCCATCCCGAGGGGCTGCACCGGATCATGCGCACCCACGGCGTGCGCCCGGACGAAGTGGCCTACATCGGCGATTCCATCGTGGACCAGCGCGCGGCGCGGGCCGCCGGAGTGCGCTTCTGGGCCTACCGGGACCCCGCGCTGGAGTCCGATCTGTTCATCGAGGATTTTTGGGACATCCGGGCGGCCATGCAGCGCTGCTACAAAGGGTGTGCCCCCGCGTTTTAGGACTTGATTCTTGCATTACCGTGTGCGAAATTACCAACATTGATACTCATCGCCGGTGTTTAGTGCCGCGTCGTCAGGAGGCCCCATGGACTTGATTGTCCAAGCAATCGCTACCGTTATTGATATCGTTCTCTCCGCCTACTTTTGGGTCGTCATCATATCCGCTCTGCTCTCTTGGGTGAACCCGGACCCGTACAACCCCATCGTGCGTTTTCTGCGCGGCGTCACGGAGCCTGTTTTCTACAAGATTCGCAGCTGGATTCCGTTCGCCGTGGTCGGCGGTTTCGACCTTTCGCCCATCGTGGTCCTGCTGGCCATCAAGGTCTGCCAGATCGTGGTGGTGGGGAATCTCGTGCGGCTGGCCTATTCGTTGAATTCAGGCAGTCCCATGTAGCCCTTTGACCAAGGAGGACCGAGGTGACCGTTTCCAAGATCGATTTGCTCAACAAGCAGTTTTCGCGCGGCCTGCTCGGCTACTCGCGCATGGAGGTCGACCAGTTCATGCTCGAACTGGCCGAAGTCCTGGGCGACGCCGCCGATGCACAGAAGGGCATGCGTAAGAAGATCAAAAGGTTGGAGAGCGCCCTCAAGGAGTACCGCCGGCGCGACGAGACCCTGCGGGACACCCTCATGTCCACCCAGAAGATGGTCGACGACCTCAAGGTCGCGGCCGGGCGCGAGGCGCAGCTCATCCTGGACGAGGCGCGGGCCAAGGCGGACGACACCGTGCGCAAGGGCCACAACCGGCTCGCCCAGATCCATGAGGAGATCGAATCCCTGAAGCGGACCCGCACCCAGTTCGAGGTCCAGCTCAAGGGCATGCTCAACGCGCATCTGGAGATGCTCGAGCGCAGCGACCCCGAGCGGGAGAAGGTCGAGGAGATCGAGTCCAAGCTCAAGTACCTCAAGAAGGTCGAGTAGGGGGCGCGTATTTCACGGCCGGTGTTCGTCTCAAAGCGGGAGTCGGGGTGGTCCCTCGACGTCTGGGCCCAGCCGGGCGCCAGGAAGGACGAAATCGCCGGCGAGTACCAGGGGTGCCTGAAGGTCCGCCTCAGGGCACCGGCGGTGGACAACAAGGCCAACAAGGGCCTGGTCGCGTACATCGCCCGTTTGTTGCGGTTGAAAAAAAGCCAGGTGGAGATCACCTCCGGCCATTCCAGCCGGAAGAAGAACCTGGCACTTAATACAGCGGGAGAGCCGGACTGGGGAAGTCTTCTTTCAGGCTTGTCACCGCGTTAACCTGTAAAAAGGAGCAGCACATGGAAGCCAATGACCTTGATCTCATCGAGAAGTATGGGGCCGAAGACACGCAACTCAAGGCTCTGTGGGACCAGCATATCAATTATGAGAAAATGCTGGATAAGCTCGAGTCCAAGTCCTACCTTTCTCCCACGGAGATGCAGGAGATGAAGGAACTCAAGAAGAAGAAACTGGCGGGGAAGACGACCCTGTCGTCGCTGCTCGAAAAATACCGCCAATTGGAGGCATAGCAAATGAAGTTGACCGGGGCCCAGATTCTGCTCAAGTGTCTGGAAAAGGAAGGTGTTGATGTCATGTTCGGTTTCCCCGGGGGAGCCGTGATCGACATTTATGACGAGATACCCAAGTCGTCCGTGGAGCACATCCTGGTGCGTCACGAACAGGGCGCCATTCACGCCGCCGACGGCTATGCCCGGGCCACCGGCCGGGTAGGGGTATGTCTAGTCACCTCCGGCCCCGGCGCCACCAATACCGTGACCGGAATCGCCACGGCCTACGCCGATTCCATTCCGGTCGTCATTTTCACCGGTCAGGTGCCCCGGGCCCTGATCGGCAATGACGCCTTCCAGGAAGTGGACATCGTCGGGATCACCCGGCCCTGCACCAAGCACAACTACCTGGTCCAGGACATCAATGACCTGGCCAGGACCGTCAAGCAGGCCTTCTACCTGGCCCGCAGCGGGCGTCCCGGCCCGGTCCTGGTGGACCTGCCCAAGGACATCCAACAGCAGGTGGCCGAGTTCAGCTATCCCGAAGAAGTGTCCATGCGCAGCTACAAGCCGACCAAGAACCCGCACATCGGCCAGATCCGCAAGGTGGTCAAGCTCCTCAAGAAGGCCAAGCGGCCGCTGATCTACTCCGGCGGCGGGGTGATCACCTCCGGCTCCCACGAGGAACTGACCTGGCTCGGGCGGAAGCTGCACATCCCGGTGACCTCCACCCTCATGGGGCTGGGCGCGTTTCCGGGCGACGACGAGCTGTTCCTGGGCATGCTCGGCATGCACGGCACCTTTGCCGCCAACATGGCGGTGAACAACTGCGACCTGCTCCTGGCCGTGGGCGCGCGGTTCGACGACCGCGTGACCGGCAAGGTGGACACCTTCGCGCCCAACGCGACCATCGTGCACATCGACGTGGACCCGACCTCCATCCAGAAGAACGTCTCGGTCCAGGTGCCTCTGGTGGCGGACTGCAAGCCCGCCCTGGCCGCGCTCAAGACCGAGACCGAGGGCACGCTGGACGAATACGACTGGGCCGCCGACCACAAGGAGTGGGTGGAAAAGGTCAAGGGCTGGGCCAAGGAGCACCCCCTGACCTACAAGGACGACACCGAGGGCATCAAACCGCAGTACGTGGTCGAGAAGATCTACGAGATCACCAAGGGCGACGCCATCATCGCCACCGAGGTGGGCCAGAACCAGATGTGGGCCGCCCAGTTCTACAAGTACCAACGGCCGAACACGCTGCTGACCTCCGGGGGGTTGGGCACCATGGGCTACGGCTTCCCGGCCGCCATGGGCGCGCAGCGCGCCTTCCCGGACAAGCTGGTCATCGACATCGCGGGCGACGGCTCCATCCAGATGTGCATCCAGGAGATGATGACCGTGGTCTGCAACAAGCTCCCGGTCAAGATCGTCATCCTGAACAACGGCTATCTCGGCATGGTCCGGCAGTGGCAGGAGCTCTTCTACGAGAAGAACTACTGCGCCACCTGCATGGACGCCCAGCCCGACTTCGTCAAGCTGGCCGAGGCCTACGGGGCCGCCGGTTTCCGGGTGACCGAGAAGAAGGACGTGGAGAAGACCCTGCGCGAAGCCTTCAAGGTGGACAAGCCGGTCATCGTGGACATTCGCGTGGAAAAGGAAGAAAACGTCTATCCCATGGTCCCGGCCGGAGCGTCGCTGACCGAGATGCTGTTGGTTTAGGAGGCCGTGATGAGCAAGCACACTCTTTCCGTGATGGTTGAAAACGAACCGGGCGTCCTGTCCCGTGTGGCCGGACTTTTTTCCGGCCGCGGCTTCAACATCTACTCGCTGAACGTGGCCCCGACCCTGGAGAAGGGCGTCTCCCTCATGACCATCGTGGCCGAGGGCGACGACGCCATCGTCGAGCAGATCGTCAAGCAGCTGCGCAAGCTGGTACCCACCATAAAGGTCAAGGATCTCACCGAACTGAAGTCCGTTGAACGCGAAATGGTCCTGCTCAAGGTCAATGCCGAGGATTCAAAACGCGCGGAGATCCTGCGTATTGTTGACATCTTCAGGTGCAAGGTTGTAGACGTGAGCGTCGACGAGCTGACCATTGAGGTAACGGGCGACCAGGGCAAGATCGGCGCACTCGTCAATCTGCTCACCCGCTTCGGCATCAAGGAAGTCGCGCGCACCGGCAACGTGGCCATGCGCCGCTCCATGCAGATCGACCTATAATTTGCAACCAGGCGACTCACCGGGCCAGGAGTTCTCTCCTCGCCCGGCTTTTTCGCATGTTCATATAATTCAAGCCGTTGTGTCCCAAGTGGGGCAAACAATATCGAGGAGAAACTCCCATGAAAGTGTATTACGAGAAAGATGCGGACCTGAGCCTTTTGAAGGACAAGACCGTGGCCGTGGTCGGCTACGGCAGCCAGGGCCATGCCCATGCGCAGAACCTGCGCGACTCGGGCGTCAACGTCATCGTGGCCCAGCGCCCCGGTGGCCCCAACTACGACCTGGCCAAGGAGCACGGCTTCGAGCCCATGTCCGTCGCCGATGCCGCCAAGCAGGCCGACATGATCATGATCCTGCTGCCCGATCAGTATCAGGCCGCGGTCTTCAAGAATGAAATTCTCCCGTACCTCGAGGACGGCAACATCATCGCCTTCGGTCACGGCTTCAACGTCCACTTCCAGCAGATCACCCCGCCTGCGGGCGTGGACTGCGTCATGATCGCCCCCAAGGGCCCCGGCCATCTGGTGCGCCGCACCTTCACCGAGGGCGGCGGCGTTCCCTGCCTGGTGGCCGTGGCCGCCGACGCCTCCGGCAAGGCCACCGATATCGCCCTGGCCTATGCCAAGGGTATCGGCGGCGCGCGCTCCGGCGTGATCAAGACTTCCTTTCGGGAAGAGACCGAGACCGACCTGTTCGGTGAGCAGGCCGTGCTCTGCGGCGGCCTGACCGCCCTGTGCAAGGCCGGTTTCGACACCCTGGTCGAGGCCGGATACCAGCCCGAGATGGCCTACTTCGAGTGCCTGCACGAGCTCAAGCTGATCATTGACCTCATGTACGAGGGCGGCATGTCCATGATGCGCTACTCCATCTCCGAGACCGCCGAGTACGGCGACTACGTCGTCGGTCCCCGCATCATCACCGACGAGACCCGCGAGGAAATGCGCCGCGTGCTCAAGGAGATCCAGGACGGCACCTTTGCCCGCAACTTCATCCTGGACAACCAGGCCGGCCAGGTCGGCCTCAAGACCATGCGCCGCATCGGCGCCGAGACCCAGATCGAGGAAGTCGGCGCCCGCCTGCGCAAGATGATGAGCTGGCTCCAGAAGTAAGCTCGTCCCGCAATGGCTATTCAAGGGCGGTCCCGATCGGGGCCGCCTTTTTTTCGGTCGATTTTAAGGCTGAAACTGAAGGCCGCTTCGCGGCGTTTTCTCGGGGTGGCTTCGCCTCCGGCGGGCAAGGGCTCGCCCCCTTGCATCCCATGCTGCGCCTGCGGCGCGGTTTGTTTTTATTTTCAGTAGGTTCTTTGCTGTGGGAAGGGCTGTCTTCAAGGGCTGTGGTCCATACATTTTTGTAGGCCGAAAAATGAGTGTGAAATTGTCACATTTTTCCCCCTGATTTTCCCTTGACCCATGGGTCAAAGATGCATAGTGCTCGCTCTCCAAAATCGAATTCGAGGGTGAGATAATGACTTTGGATGTCCTATTTCTCGGCTTGGCCATATTTCTCCTGGAAGTGATGGCCCTGACCATCGGCACCGTGCGGACCATCGTGACCATGCTCGGAGAGTCGCGCGCGGCCTTTCTTCTCGGCTGCCTGGAAATGACCCTGTGGGTCTTCGGCACCTCGGCGGTCATGACCAAGGTGGGCGACGCGCCCGTGCTCGGCCTGTTCTACGCCGTGGGCTTCGCCACGGGCAACGTGGTCGGCATCCTGGCCGAGAAGAAGCTGGCCCTGGGCAACGTGGTGGTGCGCATTATCAGCGCCTGGAAGGGCGGCGAGATCGCCGACGCCGTGCGCCGCGCCGGATTCATGATCACCACCGTGGCCGGAGAGGGCTCCGAGGGCGCGGTCACGGTCCAGTTCGTGGTCTGCAAACGCAAGGACATGAAGCTCGTCCTGGGTGAGGCCCGCCGGGTCGATCCCGACCTGTTCTACACCTTCGAGACCGCTGGCGGGGCCAGCGAAGTGCCCAGCCCGTCCGAAAGCCGCATGGACAAGGTCCTGCGGCCCATCAGGCGGCTCGTTCCGCAGATCTGATCGTATTTTCCCTGGCGGTTGAAGGGAGCTAGCGGGCGTCGGCAGCGTTGCCGTGATGGCGGTGCAGGGCCGCGCCCAACGCGCCCATGTGGTCGGGATTGTCCGGGACCAGGATGTCCCGGCCGATTTCGCCGCCCACGCTCTTGGCCAGCAGGTCGAGCACGCACGGGTTGTTGGCCACGCCGCCGGTGAAGACCAGGGGGAAGTTCAGCCCCACCCGTCGGAGCATGTTGGCCGTGCGCTTGACGATGGCCTTGTGCAACCCCAGCGCGATGGCCTCGGGCCTTTCGCCGCGTGCCATGAGCGAGGTGGCCTCTGTCTCGGCGAAGACCGTGCAGATGGAGCTGATCTCTGGCGGGTTCTCGCCCTTCATGGCGTAGGGCCCGAATTCCTCCACCGGAATCTGGAAGACTCCGGCCGTATATTCCAGGAACTTGCCCGTCCCGGCCGCGCAGCGGTCGTTCATCTCGAATTTTAGGACTCTTCCGCCCGCCAGGGACATGGCCTTGGTGTCCTGCCCGCCGATGTCCAGGACCGTGCGCGCCTCGGGAAAGAGGTGCGCCGCGCCCAACGCGTGGGCCTTGATCTCGGTGATGGTCGAGCACTCGCAGTCCAGGCCAAGCCGCTGGATGAGATTGCGCCCGTAGCCGGTCCCGACCAAGGAGGCGGGGCGCAATCCATCCAGCAGTTTGAAACACTGGGAAACGGGATCGAAGGTGGTGGGGAGCTTTCTCGCCTCGGCCACCACGCCGTCGATCAGGGTGACCAGCTCAATGGAGCGGGACCCGATGTCCAGGCCCGCGATCACGCAAGGGTCTCCACGAACGCCTCGATGCGCGTCTTGAGCTGCTCCACGTCCTCCATGGAGTAGTCGGTCTCGATGGACAGCATGGGGATGCCTTCCACCTGCAACGCCTTGTCCACCTTCATGGATTCGTGGGAGTACGGCTGGCAGAAGAGCAGGCTGTAGTGGATCACGCCGTCGGCCTTGAGGTCCTTGGCCAGGCTGGTGATGTTGTCCAGCCGCTCCTGGTTGGGGGTGAAGCAGGCGCAGTCGATCTTCATGTAGCGGTCGGCTATGGCGTCGATCATCGCTTCCAGGGTCTCGCCCGATTCATCCACCAGGTCCCGCGAGTTGCGGGTGCCGATACACGATTCCTCGCCCACGATGACCGCGCCGGAGCTCTCCACCACGTAGGGCAGCTTCCAGTTGGGCACGGCCATGGGACAGCCCGAGAGCATCAGCCGGGGGGTGTCGGCCGGGGCCACGCCGTCGCCGGTCTCGATGCGCGCTTCCAGTTCGTCGCACAGCTCGTTGATCTTGGCCGTGAACCGGACCGGATCGTCGTAGAAGCTGATCTGGTTGACCAACAGGGCGTCACGGCCGGAAATGGGGGCCGGGGAGGCGGCCCGCAGGCGGGTCAGCCTTTGCAGGGCCCGGCGTTTGCCGTTGATGACCTTGATTCCTTCCTTGAGCTTTTCGGCAGTGATGGTCACGCCGGTCAGCTCCTCAACGGCCTTCATGTAGCGCAGGACTTCGGACTTCCACAGGTCGCGGGCGGCCTCGGACTTGGTCTGGGGGACTTCCATGACGTAGGTGGGGGCGATCTCGTTGAACGCCTCGTAGGCCTTCTTCTTGCCGTCGCAGGTGGTCTCGCCCACGATCATGTCCGAGGACTCGATGTACGGGCAGAGCTTGGCCATCTTGAAGCCGATGAAGGACTTGATCAGGGCGCAGGTGTTGCGCGGCACGAGCTGTTCGGCCAACTCGCTGCCCGCCTCGGCCCCGGCGCACAGCCCGACGTGAATGGCGTCGGCGGCCAGGGTGATCTCCTCGGGCACGAACACGCAGAAGGTGCCCACGACCTTGCGGCCTTGCGCTTTGGCGTCCTGCAGCTCCTTGATCCGCAGGCCGTGCACCTCGGATAGGACGAAGTCGAGGTATTCAGCTCCCTTGAGCCGGTTCTCCTGGGACAGGTAGATGTCCCCGTAAAATTTGCCGAGCACCTCGAGCAGGCCGTCGTGCGCCTCGAGGTCCATATTCAGTTTTTCCCACATTTCGTGATGCGTGCTTTCGGACATTCGGTACTCCCCGAGGTGGACGTTGTGGACGGTTCAGATATTGATTTTGGCAATGCGAACCAAGTGAGTTTTCTATTTTTAAAACCCGGCTGGCAACAGGAAAATGCACTTCTCAACGATTCGACACTTTTTTTGTATCCGGATACAAAAATGAATGCTTCTCTGTAACATACCGTTTTAGTATGGCAAATTTTAAGACCGCAAACAGGGGGTATTTTTCGGTCTTGTCTTTTCCCCGCTGTTTACCTCTGTATTTGAGTATGTTGCAGGTGTGTTAGTGTCAAAACGTTGTGCAGTTGCGAGTGTGTTGTGGGTCTCCCGCGAGTCACCTAGGAAATGGTTATGTCTATGTGAGCATAATGGCGGTGTGGATGACCCGTGCCGTCTGTGCGTTTGATTTCGCGCAATCCGGCGCAGCCCCTTGCGGGGGCTTGTCGGAGGGCGATGTCCGGTTCCGGGGCGGCCCGAGGCCGGATGGGATTCCCGCCACGCTCACGGGGAGGTAGACCATGCTGGATGCGAGATCGACCAAGAACGTTTGCGGCAAGAACAATCCCACCATGCGCATGCACCTGTGGTTCGAGACCGAAGGGGGCGTCCTGTTCGGCCTGGGCCGGTTGCAACTGCTCATGTCCGTGGAGGAACACGGCTCCCTCAAGGCGGCGGCGGAGGCCTTGGGCATGTCCTACCGGGGCGCATGGGGCAAGATCAAGACCACCGAGGAGGCCCTTGGCCGCAAGCTCATCGAGCGCGCCTCCAACCGGCGCGCCGGGTACCATCTGACCGCCTTCGGTAAATCCATCGCCCAGTGCTACGACAAGTGGTATCGGGAAGTTGAGGCCTTCGCGCTCTCCAAAAGCCATGAATTCTTACCTTTTCCGCTCGATCAGTACAAGTGAGCGCATTCTTGTGTTTTTCAACGTGCTAATAATAACAAGTTGAATTGATTGGACTTAATGTTATCGTGGCGGCGACTGGGCATATCGCCCGGTAAAGCAACGGCCGGACCGGAATCATGGTCCGGCGCATAACAAGGAGGCCATAGGTATGAAACTCGACCGCCGAAGCTTCATGAAGCTCGCAGGCTCCGGAGCGGCGTGTCTCACCCTCGGACAGCTCGGAGTCAGTCTGACCCCGATCAAGGCCTACGCGGCGGAGCTCAAGATCTCCGGCGCCAAGGAGGTCGTGACGGTCTGCCCGTTCTGTTCGGTGAGCTGCCACATCATCGGGTACGTCAAGGACGGCAAGCTCGTGAACACCGAGGGCGACCCGGACTACCCCGTCAACGAGGGCTCGCTGTGCGCCAAGGGCGCGGCCATGTTCACCATGACCACCAGCCATCACCGGCTGCAGAAGCCCCTGTATCGCGCTCCCTACAGCGACAAGTGGGAAGAGAAGAGCTGGGACTGGATGCTCGACCGCATCGCGCGGCGCATCAAGGACACCCGCGACAAGGACATCATCCTCAAGGATGACAAGGGCAAAACCGTTAACCGTCTCGAATCCATGTTCCTGCTGGGCACCTCCCACGCGGGCAACGAGGAATGTGCCATCGCCCACCAGGCGATGCGCGGCCTGGGTGTCGTCCACATGGACCACCAGGCGCGTATCTGACACAGCGCCACAGTTGCGGCTCTGGGAGAGTCGTTCGGACGCGGTGCGATGACCAACCATTGGATCGACATCAAGAATGCCGATGCAATCCTTATCATGGGCAGCAATGCTGCCGAACATCATCCGATTTCGTTCAAGTGGGTGTTGCAGGCCAAGGACAAGGGAGCCACGGTAATGCACGTGGACCCGAAGTTCTCGCGCACCTCCGCGCGCTCGGATTTCCATGTCCCCCTGCGGTCCGGCACGGACATCGCCTTTCTGGGGGGCATGATCAAGTACATTCTCGACAATGAAAAGTACTTCAAGGAGTACGTCGCCAACTACACCAACGCGGCCCTGGTCGTGGGTAAGGATTACGGGTTCAAGGACGGTATCTTCACCGGCTACGATCCCAAGACCCGCTCCTACGACAAGAGCAAATGGGGCTTCGAGATGGACGCGGACGGCGTCCCGGTGCGCGACGTCAGCCTGCAGAACCCCCGTTGCGTGTTCCGGCTGATGCAGGAACACTATTCCCGTTATGATCTGGACACCGTTTCGGCCACCACCGGCGTGTCCAAGGAGAACCTGCTCAAGGTGTACGAGGCCTTCGCGGCCACCGGCAGGCCGGACAAGGCCGGAACCGTCATGTACGCTCTGGGCTGGACCCAGCACACCGTGGGCGTGCAGAACATCCGTTCCGCGGCCATCATCCAGCTGTTGCTGGGCAACATCGGCGTGGCTGGCGGCGGCATCAACGCCCTGCGCGGCGAGCCCAACGTCCAGGGGTCCACGGACCACACCCTGCTGTACCACATCATTCCGGGTTATATGGCCATGCCGCACAACGGCTGGCAGACCTACGACGAGTACATCAAGGCCAACACCCCGGTCAGCAACGACCCCATGTCCGCCAACTGGTGGCAGCACAAGCCCAAGTACTTCGCCAGCCTGCTCAAGGCCTGGTATGGCGATCACGCCACCAAGGAAAACGGCTTCTGCTACGAACTGCTCCCGAAGATCGAAAAGGGCGAGGACTACTCCTACATGTTCCTCTTCGACCGGATGTACCAAAACAAGATCCGTGGCGGAATCATCATCGGCCTGAACCCGATGAACTCCGTGCCCAACACCAACAAGGTCCGCAAGGCCTTGGACAATCTGGAGTGGCTGGTCACGTCCGAGCTGCATCACTCGGAGACCACCGACAACTGGCACCGTCCGGGCGTTGATCCCAAGACGGTCAAGACCGAGGTCTTCCTCCTGCCTTCGGCCCACCGGCTGGAGAAGGAGGGATCGGTGACCAACTCCGGCCGCTGGCTGCTGTGGCACTACCAGACCATCAAGCCCGCCTTCGAGGCCCGCTCCTTCGGCGACCTGTTCTGCGGGTTCATGAAGCGCGTCCAGGCCCTGTACGGGAAGGAGGGCGGCACACTGCCCGAGGCCGTCACCTGGCTTGACTACCCCGATGCCTACGACCCGGACGACCTCTGCCAGCGCATCAACGGCCGTTTCACCGCCGACTCCAAGGTCGGTGACAAACTGTACAAGAAGGGGCAGCAGGTGCCTTCCTTCACCGCGCTCAAGGACGACGGCTCGACCATGAGCCTGAACTGGCTCTACGCGGGCAGCTACACCGAGGAAGACGGCAACAAGTGCAAGCGCCGGTCCACCAAGCAGACCGAGATGCAGGCCAACATCGGCCTGTTCCCGAACTGGTCCTGGTGCTGGCCGGTCAACCGCCGCATCCTCTACAACCGTGCCTCGGTCGACCTCAACGGCAAGCCGTACAATACGGCCAAGGCGGTCATCGAGTGGAAGGACGGCAAGTGGATCGGCGACGTGCCCGACGGCGGCTGGCCTCCCATGGCCAGCGGCAAGGGCAAATACCCGTTCATCATGTCCAAGCACGGCCTCGGCCAGATATTCGGCCCCGGTCGGCAGGACGGCCCGTTCTCCGAACACTACGAGCCGGTCGAGACCCCGGTGGATTCGAACAAGTTCTCCAAGCAGCTTAACAGCCCGGTGTACAAGTTCGTTTCCTCCAACATGGACAAGCTTGCCAAACCCGCTGATCCCAAGTACCCGATCGTGCTGACCACCTACAGCCTGACCGAGCACTGGTGCGGCGGCGGCGAGACCCGGAACGTCCCGAACCTGCTCGAGGCCGAGCCCCAGCAGTACGTCGAGATGAGCCCGGAACTGGCTCAGGAAAAGGGCATCAAGAACGGCGACGGCGTGATCATCGAATCCGCCCGCGGCAAGGTCGAGGCCATCGCCATGGTCACGGTCCGCATGCGGCCGCTCAAGGTGCACGGACGTATCATCCATGAAATCGGCATGCCGTTCTGCTTCGGCTGGACGACTCCGGGAACGGGCGACGCCACCAACAGGCTGACGCCTTCGGTGGGCGACCCGAACACCACCATTCCCGAGTACAAAGCCTGTTGCGTGAACGTTCGCAAGGCCGACAAGCTCACCGAGCTGGCAACTTAAGGAGATGCGCCATGCCTAAGTCATTCTTGATAGACACCTCCCGCTGCACCGCGTGCCGCGGCTGTCAGATAGCCTGCAAGGAGTGGCATGAACTGCCCGCCAACAAGACGACCCAGTACCATTGGGGCAGTCATCAGAATCCGCAGGACCTGAATCCCAACAACTACAAACTCGTTCGCTTCAGCGAACACCTCGAGGACGGCGTGATCCGCTGGAACTTCTTCCCGGAACAGTGCCGCCACTGCGTTGTCCCCCCGTGCAAGGAGCTGGGCGACGTGTACGTCGAGGAGGCCATCGTCCAGGACGAGAAGACCGGTGCGGTCCTCTTCACCGAGAAGACCAGGAAGTTCTCGAAGGAAGAGGCCGAGGAGGTCCGTGAGGCTTGCCCGTACAATATCCCGCGGCGCAACGACCAGACCGGGCTGATGAGCAAGTGCACCATGTGCAACAACCGGGTGCACGCGGGCATGCTGCCCGCCTGCGTCAAGGTTTGCCCCACCGGGACCATGAACTTCGGGGAGCGCGAGGAGATGCTGGCCCTGGCCGAAAAGCGCCTCGCCGTCCTGAAGGAGAAGTGGCCCAAGGCCATGCTGGCCGATCCCGACGACGTCAACGTCATCTATCTGCTTATCGACGAACCCGTGAACTACTTTGATCATGCGGTGGCCGAGGCCAATGTCGGCCCCATGTCGAAGAAGCAGTTCCTCGCCACCCTGGCAAGACCATTCAAGGCCATGAAGGCATAACCTGAAACTGTCTCCGCAAGCGGCCGGAGCGCCTGAAAGGGCGCTCCGGCCCGAAGCGGGGAAGCGGAGAACTCCATGAAATCGGCTTCCGACCGGAAAACAGTTGTCTCGACCCTCGACGCCATCAAGAAACGCGCTCCCGCCTACACCGAGCTGGCCGACAAATTCGGTCCGCTGTTCCTGGAACAGGCCCGGTTGAGCGAGGAGCTCGCGGACGAGGGGCTGGCCCTGCCCGAGATCGACACGGCGCGCGCCAACCAGGGCGTGCCCATCCTGGTGGATACGGACCTCGCCCCCTGGGCCGAGAGCCTGAAGAAGTCGGCGGCGGCCATGCTGCCCCTGCTCTTCGACGTGCTCGGGCCCGACCCGGAGGCGTGGCAAAAGCTCGAACGGTTCATGGCCGACTCCAACGACATTGCGGGGCTTGCCCAGGCCCGGATCGAAGGCAACTGGAAACACTTTGAGAGCACCTCCGTACAGCTCGGCATCACACCGTACACCAAGCTGCTGTATATTTCAGAGACCGTTTTCTCGCCTGTCCTGCGCGCCGTGGCCGCAGGTCTGGGCGAGCCCCTCTCCACGTTGGGCTGGGACGAGGGCTACTGCCCCGTGTGCGGGGCAACGCCTTCCATCGCTCAACTCTCCCCCAAGGAAGTGACCGACCTGGACCAGCTGGTCGGCGGCGGCGGAAAGAAATTTCTGCACTGTTCCCTGTGCGGCCATGACTGGCGCTACAAGCGCAACGCCTGTCCGGCCTGCGGCAACGACGAGAATGATTCACGCGAGGTCTACTACCAGGAGGACGCCCGGTTCGAGCGCGTCGAGGCCTGCCACAAGTGCGGCAAGTACTGCCTGAGCATCGACATGCGCGAATGCGAGCCGCTGCCAGACCTGGACGTCGCCCAGATCGGGCTGATCCATCTGGACATGTTCGCCCGCGACCACGATCTGAGTCCCATTTCCACGACCCTTTGGAACAGCCTGGAGTAGGCCATGGCCCCATCGTCGCATCTCAGGGCCGTGAGCGGCCAGGCGGAACCCAAGCGGATGGAGCAGGCCGAAGTCCGCCCCATGCAGCTGGCCTGCCCGGTGACCATCCAGCGCTATTCGGACGGCAAGCTGTCCTTCAAGGACGACCAGATCGCCGAGGAGGCGGACATCCGCCTGACCGTCAACGGAAGGGCCGAGGCCGTCCTGGCCCGGACGCCGGGCGACGACCTGAACCTGGTGGCGGGCTATCTGTTCGCCCAGTCCAGGGTCATGTGTCCGGAGGACATCCTGAACATCGCCTTTTCCTATCACGGCCCGTCGCGTGTGGAAGTGGACCTCAGGGCCCCGGTGGCAGTGCGGCGCATCTACCCCTCGCCCCGGCCGGTGCACATCGCTCCGGAGCTGCTTTTCGACCTGAAGGAGGTCTTCGAGCGGCGGCAGAATCTGTTCAAGAACACCGGGTCCACCCATGCGGCTGCCCTGTTCTCGGCGGAAGGGGAACTGATCTCCTACGGGGAGGATGTGGGAAGACACAACGCCTTTGACAAGGCCGTGGGCCGGGCCCTGCTCGAGGGGACCCTGGAATCGGTGACCATCGCCATGCTCTCGTCGCGCCTGGCCCTGGAACTGGCCACCAAGGCGACCACCGCCAACATCCCGGTGCTGTGCGGGTTCTCGGCCGCGACCAGCTCGGCCATCACCTTTGCGGAGCGCAACAACCTGAGTCTGGTCGGACGCATCCGGGGCAACTCCTTCAACGTCTACGCCAACGGCTGGCGGTTTCGGTAGAGGCGAGGGGAAAGCCGCTTCGCGGCGATTGTCGGGTGATTTTGCCTTGATTCGCCCCGTCCTGGGGCTCACCCCCTCGGGGCGCCGGGAAACCCGGCGTCCAAATCAGCTGTCCTGCGGATTTGTCGGCGGGCGGCACTAGCTCTTTGGCGAGTCATCGAGCCTTAGAGATAGCGACGGCAGCGATAGGGGGCGCACCCTTGCGTCCCCGTTTGTGCGGGCTATTTTTCGCCCAGGATTTGTTTTTTGAAGGTCTTGCCCGGGCCCGGTTTGGGGCCGATCCAGGTGGCCAGGATGGCGTCGGCGAAGTCCTTGCCCGGGATGCCGCCCTTGGGCTGCCCGGCGACCATGACGTCGGTGCCCGTGGCCGGATCGTAGGTGAACCCCATCTCCTGGCCGTCCTTGATGTCGGTCATCATGTCGTTGAGCTGGTCGAACTTGTCCCGAAGTTCGGGGGTGATGGTTTCGACGTTGGCCTCGAGCCCGTCGATCCACGCCTCCCGGATGGCCTTGGCGCCCACGTCGCGGACAAAGTGCATGACCATCATGCGCGGCGTTTCCTTTCGTTGGATCGCTTCGGGATCGCCGGATTTTTCCGTCAGGTACAGGCCCGCCACGTAGACGTCGAAAACGAACTTTTCGCGCAGGGCGATGCCGTTGAGCACAAGCTTGTGCGCGCCCACCTCCACGGTGTCGGGCAGGGTCACGCCCGCCAGCTCGGCCGCTTGGGCCGGGGAGAGGCAGAGCAGGATCAACAGCAGGGCGGCGCAAAAAATCCGTTTCATAGAGGCCTCCTCAGGCATCCAGGGTGTCCAGGAATCCGGTGACGGTCCGGTTGAACTCTTCGGGTTGTTCATAAAACGGCATATGGCCGCTTTGGTCCAGGATGACGAAACGCGCATCGGGCAGGGTGGCGGCCACGAACCGGCCGGTGGACGGGCCGTAGCACATGTGCAGGGAGCGGCCGTAGACCACCAGGGCGGGCACGCCGACCGAGGGCAGCACGGGCGTGTAGTCTCGCCGGGCGTAATCCTCGTAGATGGAGGCGGCCGTCGCCGGGTCCGTCTTGAGTTGCTCGGCGACCATCCATTTCAGGGCATGTCCCGGCGCATGGCCCGGCAGGAACATGGAGCCGACGAACCGCTCGGCGAATTCCCTGCGGTCCGCCTTCATGGCGGCCAGGTCTTCGCGCATGGCCTCCTCGTTGTGCCCGTGGCATTTGTGCACGTTCCAAGGGGCCGGGGACATGGGGTAGGGACCTGTCTCCACCAGCCCGAGCCCGGCCAGCCGGTCGGAGCCGAAACGGTGCCAGTATTCCAGGGCCACGGAACCGCCCATGGACCAGCCCACGAGCAGCGCACGGGCCAGCCCCAGCGCGGTGATCACCTCGCGCACGTCCAGGGCGTAGCGCGGGACGTTGTGGCCGCGCGGCGTGGACTGGGAGCGGCCGTGGCCGCGAAAGTCGATGGTCACCACCTGGCAGCTGTCGGCCAGCTGGGCCTGGCGGCGCCAGAACAAGGAGCTCATGGTCCAGCCGTGGAGCAGAACCACGGGGATACCCGTGCCGCGAATCTCCACCCACAGGCGCACGCCGTCGGTGGTCCGGACCCAACCGCCCACCTGGCTCTCGCCGGTGGTCTCCACGGCTTCGAACCGGTCCATCCGGCTACTTTCCCCGTGGCTTGGGCTTGATGTCGATGACCGGGGTGCCGTCGATGGCCTCCAGCGGCTCGACCACCAGGGTCAGGGGGGCTTCCATGGCCACCAGGGTGACGCGGTGCAGGCCGATGGGATTGGGACGGGCCGGGGAGCGGGTGGAGAACACGCCGCGCACGGGATTGTTCTTGTTGCCCCGGGGGTGGACCTTGAGGACCGTGCGGTCGGATTTATGGAACCAGGTGAAGAGTTCGAGCTTCGCGCCCGGCTTGAGTCCGTCCAGAGCCTCGGCATAGGCCGGGTCCATGACGATGCGGGCGCGCACGGCTCCGGCCTCGTCCTCCATCTTGGGGGCCGAGTCGAGGTTCTTGATCTCGGATTGTATGGTGCCGATGATGACCAGTTCCTTGTCCATGGGGCCTCCCTTTATTGGCTGAAGTGGTCGAATCCGGGGTTGTCGAAGGGCTTGGCGTTGAGGACGATGCCGGGCTCCCTGGTGACCGTGCCGATCTCCGTGTAGCCGGGCACGGACCGCGCCTTGCCCGCGTCGAACGGCGAGACCGCGCCGAGCAGGGCGTAGTCCTCGCCGCCGAGCACCGCGAATTCCAGCGGGTCGAGGCCTGCCTTCTTGCACCAGGCGTGCACGTCGCCGTGCAGGGCCTCGGGGTCGATGGTCAGGTTCGCGCCCAGGTCAGGGCCCGTGAAGCGGGGCAGGTCGCGGGCAAGGCCGTCTGACAGGTCCATGAGCCCCTTGACGCCCGCGGCGTTGAGCAGGGTGCCGATCATGACCTTGGGCTTGGGCCGCAGATGGGCCATGACCGCGGCGGGCAGGGTCTCTCTCGCCTTGATGCCCTCGGCTTCCAGGGCCATGAGCCCGGTCCGGGCCAACCCGATGTCCCCCACGGTGAACAGGATGTCGCCGTATGCGCAGTTGCCGCGCCGCAGAAAGCCGGTGGCGCCGGGCGCGCCGAAGGCGGTGATGGACACGCCCAGCCGCTTGGAGCGGCTCAGGTCGCCGCCGGCCAGGACCATGTCGTTCTGCCGGGCCAACCCGGCCATGGACTTGAGGAATTCGTCCCAGAACGTGTCCGGCAGGTCGGCCGGCGCCATCAGGTCCATGGTGAAGGCCACGGGCTTGGCCCCCATGGCCGCGATGTCGCTGATGTTCACGGCCAGGGCCTTGTAGCCGATGTCGGCGGCCGAGAAATAGCCGCGTCGGAAGTGCTCGTCCTCGAGAAAGAGGTCCGAGGTGACGCAGTAGTCGGTCCCGCCGCGCAGCACGGCGCAGTCGTCCCCCCGGCCCAGGGCCAGGAAATCGTGCTCGCGGGAAAAGTGGCTGTCGATCAGTTCCAGAAAGTGTGCTTCGCTTCGCATGCGTTTGTATACTCCATCAGAGCAGTTCCAGATAGTCCCCGATGATGACCTTGAGGCCGAACCCGGGGAAGTTGACCCTGTATTTGTTCGGTTCCAGTTGGGCGACGATCTTGCCCTTGCCGAAAATCTTGTGTCTGCAGAACCCGAGTTTGGACGGGGCGACCTTGGGCCGTGCGGGGGCGGCATCGTCCGCCTTGTCGCCGTCAGCCAAGGGCACGGCCGGATCGGGCAGGGTGTACACGGACCGCCGCCGGGTCTCCAGGTTGCCGCCGTAGGACTCGTTCAGCCGCTCGAAGACCGTGTCGGGCAGCTCCAGCACGAACGGGCTGGGCAGGGTCGGGTCGGACATGCCGCTGGCCCGGTTGTAGACCGAGCCGGGCACGAACAGCCTGAGCTCCTCCTTGGCCCGGGTGCAGGCCACGTACATCAGGCGGCGTTCCTCCTCCAAATCCTCGGCCCGCTGCATGGCCTTGCGCGACGGGAAGCGGTCCTCCACCAGGTCGATGATGATCACCGCCGCCCATTCGAGCCCCTTGGCCGAATGGACCGTGGACAGGACCACCGCGTTTTCCTTGCGCTTTTCCTCGTCAGGGTCGCCGTCCAGGGACAGGTCGCCGATGAACTGCTCCATGTCCTGGTAGCTCGCCGCGATCTGGCTGAGCTGTTCCAGCCCGGCCTGGCGCTTGGGGTAGTCGTCCGGGTATTTCTCGATGAGGATGGGCTGGTAGAAGGCGAGCACGGCCTCGAGGATGGTGGACGGTTTCATGGGCCCGGAGCGCAGCCGGTCCAGTTCGGTCAGCAGTTCCTTCAACGGCTCGTGCTTCTTGACCATCTTGGCCATGTACTTCTTGTCGCCCGAATGCATGGCCTGGTAGATCTTGGCCACGGTCTTGGGGCCCACGCCCTTGATGTGTTCCATGGCCCGCTGCCAGGCGAGCAGGTCGTGGGGGTTGAGGATCAGCCGTATGTAGGAGAGCACGTCCTTGACGTGGGCGGCCTCGTGGAAGCGGATGCCCCCGAACTTCTGGTAGTCGATGCCGATGCGCGTCAGCGCCACTTCCAGCGGAAAGGACTGGTAGCCCGCGCGGAAGAGCACGGCCACGTCGTGCAGCATGTGCTTGCGGCCCAGTTCCAGGATCTGGTCCACCACCAGCCGGGCCTGGGTCTGGTCGCTCAGGGGGTGGACCACCTGGGGCAGCTTGTCGCTCTTGAGGTCCGAGTACAGGTGCTTGTCGAACTTGGTGGTCGCGCCCTTGAGGATTTCGTTGGTCAGGTCCAGGATGGGCTGCACCGAACGGTAGTTCTTCTCCAGTCGGATGACCTTGGCCCCTTCGAATATCCTCGGAAATTCCAGAATGTTGGCCACGTTGGCCCCGCGAAAGGCGTAGATGGACTGGGCGTCGTCGCCCACGGCCATGACGTTGCCCTTGGTCCCGGCCAGGTGTTTGACGATGCGCGCCTGGACCAGGTTGGTGTCCTGGTACTCGTCGACCATGATGTAGCGGTAGCGGGCCTGGAGCTGGTTTCTGAGCGGCTCGTTCCCCGCCAGCAGCTCGTCCAGGAGGAAGAGCAGGTCGTCGTAGTCCACCAGGGCGTGCTCGCGCTTGAACTGGGCGTAGCCGTCGGCGATGCGCTGGATATCCTCCAGGTAGGGGCTCAGGTGGTACGCCTCGCGCTCCATGACCGCCTCGATGGTCAACTCCTTGTTCCGGGACTTGGTGATCATGTCCAGCAGGGTGGCCTTCTTGGGATAGGAACGGTCGCCCTTGCCGAGCTTGAGCAGGTCCCGGACCTCCTTGCAGATGTTTTCGCTGTCCGCCCGGTCCATGAGGGTGAAGCCGGAATCGAAGCCGATGTCCGTGGCGTTGCGCCGCAGGGTGGCGTAGGCGAAGGAGTGGAAGGTTCCGCCCGAGGTCCCGTGCAGGGGGCGGCCGAGGATGGTCTCGGCCCGGGCGAGCATCTCTTGGGCGGCCTTGCGGGTGAAGGTCAGGAGCAGGATCTGGGCCGGGTCCACGCCCTGGTTCACCAGATGGGCCAGCCGGTAGACGATGGTTCGGGTCTTGCCCGAGCCGGCCCCGGCGATGACCAGCACCGGCCCCTCGGTGGCGGTCACGGCTTCGCGCTGGGCCTCGTTCAGTTCGTTTTCGAAGTCGATGATCATTTATTCCGTGATGTCGAAGTGTTGCAGTATGATGCGCCCGACGTCCCGCATCCGTTCGGGCCGCGCGCCGTCGGAATCGGCGAAAATGGCTCCGTCCACCGTATGTGTCCCTGTGCGTCCATGCAAACCAAAAATATTTCGGCGATCGAATTTGGCCTTCAGGTCGAACCCGGGCCTGGCCTCGGCGACCAGGTCAGGGCATTGGTCCGAGGTCGCGCCCGGATAGAGGTCCGCGCCCCGATGCACGGCCTTCATGACCGGTTCGCCCTCGTATTTCAGCGCCATGAGCCCGTCCGCGATGCGCCTGAGCAGCCCCTCGCGCTCGACCGGCCCCACGGTTCCGCGCGCGAACCGGCTGCGCTCGTGAAGATAAATGCGGCCGGGGTCCAGGACAAAGGCCTTGGATTCGGGGGTGATCTTCGAAGCGTCCCATTCGTCCCGCGGCGGCCCGGACAGGGAGAGCAGCCCGGCCCGCATGAGCCAGGTGTTCAGGCAGACCTCGGTCTTCAATTCGGTGAAGCCGTGGTCGGCCAGGACCAGGAGCCGCTTGGGACCGGGCAGCGCGTCGTATAGTTCCAGGAACCGGCCCAGGGCGTGGTCCCAGTCGGCCAGGAAGCGCATGCACGCCATGTGGTTCGGATGGTTGGCGTGGAGTACCGCGTCCATGTGGAAGTGAAAGAGCCGGTCGGTCTCGGTGAAGACGTGCACGAACAGGTCCCAGGCCAGGTCGGGCCAGAGCATGTCCAGGGCGGCCAGCCGGGAATCGAGCGTGGCGCGCAGTTCGTTCAGCAGATAATCCAGGTCGGCCCGGCCTCGGCTGGTGTCGGCCTCGAGTTTGTAGCCCGCCTCATGGAGCTTGTCGGCCAGAAACGGCGGGTAGGCAGCGCCGCGCAGTTCCGGGGCCACGAACCCGGCCACGAGCATGCCGCGCAGGGGGCGGGCCGGGTAGGTGTTGGGCAGGTTGACCACCCGCGAGACCAGGCCGCGCCCGCCGAGCCGGTCGAAGATGGTCGGGCAGGCCACGTCCGTGGCTTGGGTGACGCGCAGCGCGTAGGTCTTCTGGTCCAGGTGCGAGAAGCCGAACACGCCGTGCGCCTCCGGGCCTTCCCCGGTGTAAAAGGAGGTCCAGTTCACCGGGGAGAGTTCGGGCCGTTCGGCCCGGACCGTGACCGCGTCTTCGACGAGCCTGCGCAGGTTGGACAGGGAACCGCCCAGGGAACGGGCGAGGTCGAGCGGCAGGCCGTCCAGGCCGAGGACGGCCAGCCTCGGGCGCGGCTCGGAGGGCAGGAGCAGGGACATGGGTTAGAGCAGTTCCGCCTCGAATTTTTTGAGAAAGAACGTGGGATTGTACGACAGCTTCGCTTTGCGCAGCCCCTCGTCACCGAGGTCCTGTTCGCGGTTGACGTTGGTGAATTCGGCCGCGTCGTTTTCCAGGAACATCTGGTTGATGGCCTGGTACACGCCCTTGAAGCGGATGTCGCCCTTTTCGAAGTGGATGACCAGGGAGTCCTCGCACAGCGGCTCGGCCACGGTGTAGGCGATGACCTTGCCGTCCACCCGGATGGTCGCGCCCATCAGCCCCTTGATCTGGTCGATGTGCTGGAGCACGCGGGTGATGGCGTGGTTCTCGGCCTTGAGCGCTTCGGACGGGTTGTTCTCCTCGTACCATTTGTACCACTCGTCCTGCATCTCCAGGACCTCTTCCACGCACTCCGGGGCCATGGATTCGTAGCTGTACGGGTAGTTCTTCTTGAACTGGTTGAGCAGGTTCTTCTTCTTGTGGAAGGTCTTGCCCTTGAGGGCGATGAGCTCCTCCACCGAGTAGACGTAGTCCCAGTGCTCGCGGCTCTCGGTGATGGTCATCCTGTTGCCGTAGGCGATGGACCACAGCCGGGTCAGTGCCTCGGGCACGCGGACGAACTTCTTGCCTTCGGTCATGGCCCGGCAGCCTGCCCAGTCATAGTCTTCCCACGGGCCGACAGGGGCCCAGCAGATGGTTTCGGGTCTGGTCTGGCGGATGAAGCACAGGCCGCTGTGGAAGGCCCATTCCAGGCCGTAGTGGTCCGCCCAGCCGAAGACGTTGGCAAAGGAAAAGTCGCTGGTCAGCAACTGCGGGCAGCCGGTCAGGGCTTCGTGGTATTCGTCCTGCCGGTCCAGTGAAATGGGTTCGAAGCTCAGGGTCATGGACAATCCTTATCCTTTTTGGCCGTTTCGATGCCGGATCATGGCGAAACGCTGCCAGTTTTTGAAATTGAAGAAATAGAACAGCACGGACGACTGGACGATCTGCGAACAGAACATGGCGATCCAGATACCCTCGGCCCCGTCCATGACCTCGTGGCCCAGGACGTAGGCCAGCGGCAGCCTGAGGACCCAGGTGGCGCCGCCCATGATGAGCATGTTGTACAGGGTGGCCCCGGCCCCGTTGAACGCCCCGGCCAGGATCATGCTGGTCAGGGTGAAGGGGATGGCCAGCATGTTCCACTTGAGGTAGCTGACCGCCTGGGCGGCCACGGCCGAGTCGCGGGTAAGCAGGGCCACCCACGGATTGATGAACTGCCAGACCACCAGGGCGAAAAGGGAGATGGACACCAGCCCCAACGCCAGGATGCGGAAGCCGAACCGCTTGGCCTCCAGCGGTTGCCGCGCCCCGAGGTAGTGGCCGATGAGGATGCTGGCGGTCATGTTGAAGGCCATGGCGGGCATGAACAGCAGGGATTCGATGCGCAACCCGATGGACATGCCGGCCAGGGCGTTGACCGCGCCGCCGGGGAGGCTGGCGGTGATGGCGTACAGGACCAGGTAGCCGGACTGCCAGACGACCTGCATGAGCCCCGAGGGCCAGGCCACCTTGACCAGGTAGGGCGTGGCCCGCTTCATCCAGCGCCAGGGCGCGAAGCAGGCGGGGTTGAGCTGCCCCTGCCCGGCCAGAAGGGCCAGGTTGAAAAGCGCTCCGCAGGTGACCGAGCCGAAGGTGGCCCAGGCCAGCCCCTTGTAGCCGATTTCCGGCAGGCCGAACCAGCCCAGCCCCAGGCCGAGGTCGAGCACGATATTCAGGCCGGTGACGATCATCATGCAGTAGAGCGGGTAGAAGACCTGCTTGCGAGCCCGGAAGATGGCGTTGGTGATCAGCAGCATGTAGTAGGGCGGCAGCAGGAGCAGGAACACGGTCAGGAAATAGTGGGTCACCGGGCGCATGGACTCCGGGACCTGCAGGGCGGACAGGAGCAGTTCCTTGAGCGGCAACCCCACGACCAGGAACACGGCCCCGAGCAGGCAGGCCAGGATGAGGCACAGCCCCACGTAGCGCATGGCCCGCTTCTCGAGCCCGGCCCCGATGGACTGGCTGATGGCCGCCACCGCGCCGTTGGCCACGGCCATGGCCACCACCAGCAGGAAGAACAGGGACTGGGTGATGATGCCCAGCGACGCCTGGACCTCGCGGGAGATGTATCCGGCCACCCATACGTCCGTCATGCCGATGAGCACGTGGAACATGGTCATGATCAGCTGGGGCCAGGCCAGCTTCCAGATGGTTCGGGTAGGGGAGTGCGACATCTGCGCGGTGAGATCATTGTTCGGCATGGACTGGGATTTTGTTTCGGGTTGACCGGATTCGGCGTGGTGTGGCTTCATAATAGGTTCTTATTTCAGAATGCCAAGGGCCTGGGGTTATTTTTTTCCCCCTGCGCCCGATTCTAATTGAGTTGTCGCCGGAGCCGGGTCACTGTATGGTGAATTCTCAATTCCAAAGGGGAGCGGCGCGCTCTTCGGGGGCTGGCCGTACGACAGTGGGGAAGATACAGTTGAACATGGATATGCGGATCCTGGTGGTGGACGATTCCAGCACCATGCGGCGGATTATAAAGAACGACTTGAAGGAGTTGGGCTTTTCAAACGTGATCACGGCCGACGACGGCCGCTCGGCCTGGGAAATTATCCAGCGGGACGCCATCGAGCTGATCCTGTCCGATCACAAGATGCCCGGCATGACCGGCCTGGAACTGCTTACCGTCGTCCGCAAGCACCCTGATTACAACTGCCTGCCCTTCATCATGATCACGGCCGAAGCCTTTCGCGAAAACGTCCTGCATGCCATCAAGCTCGGCGTCTCCAACTACGTGGTCAAACCCTTCAGCGCCCAGCAGCTGCGCGAAAAGATTGAGAAGGTCTGCGGCGCGGTCTGCTGATTTTTCCCTAATGCTGATGGGGCACGTCCCCTTCCTCGTGTACGTGGACATGGCTGTGCGGCTTGAGCTCGCCGGGCTGGACCCGGCCGTCGCGCATGGCCAGCAGCCGGTCCGTGGTGGCGGCCAGGAAGTCCGGGTCGTGGGAGACGACCAGTCGTGCCATGTCCAGCTTTTTGAGGATGTCCACCAGCCGGTCCTTGGCCTCGGGCGAGAGGCCGGTGGTCGGCTCGTCCAGGACCAGAATCTCCGGACGCATGGACAGGATGGTGGCCAGGGCGACCAGCTTCTTTTCGCCGCCGGACAGCCGGTGCGGCACCCGGTCCTCGAACCCGGCCAGGCCGACGGTCTCGAGCGCCTCGCGGGCGCGCTCAGAGGCCTCCTCCCGGCTCAGGCCCTGGTTGAGCGGGCCGAAGGCCACGTCGTCGAGGACCGTGGGGCAGAACAACTGGTCGTCGGAGTGCTGGAACAGAAAGCCGATTTTCAGCCGGGCCGCCTCGAACGCCTTGGCGTCGGACATGGGCGCGCCGAACAGGGTGACCTCGCCCTTGTCCGGGGTGAGCAGTCCCATGAGGATGTGCAGCATGGTGGACTTGCCCGCGCCGTTGGGCCCGAACAGGCCGAGCTTCTCGCCGGGATGCAGGTGGAAGGTCAGTCCCTTGAGGGTCTCCCCGCGCCCCGGGAAGGCGTAGGAGATCTCGGACAGTTCAATGACGGCGTGGCTCACAGCGGCCTCCCTTGGATGAAGCCCATGTAGATCAGGCTTGCGCTGAGCGCGGCGCAGGCCAGCAGGAACAGGTAGTCGGCGGGCCGGGTCCGGAAGGCGGCCAGGCTGTAGAAGCGGCCCCTGAACCCCCGGCAGAGCATGGCCCCGTGGACCCGTTCCGCTCGGTCCCAGCTCTTGACCAGGAGCATGCCCACCAGCCAGGCGAAGGTGCGGTAGGTGTGCGTGTCCGTGCGCGGCTTGAACCCGCGCGCCCGCATGGCCTGGCGCATGGTCGTGTACTCCTGGTATATGGAGAAGATGTAGCGGTGGGTGAAGAGCAGGATGTGGCACAGTTTGTCGGGCACGCCGAGTTGCTGCATGGCCGGGCCGAGGTTCTGGATGGAGATGGTCCCGAGCAGGGCCATCAGGCTGACCACGACGGCGTTGGACTTGACCGTGATCAGCAGGGCGCGGTCGATGCCCTGGGCCGTGGCGTGCAGCGGACCGAGGTCGAAGATCGGCTCGCCCGGCACGGAAAAGGGCAGGAACAGCCACAGGAAGGCGATGAACAGGTTGACCACCATGAGCCGGTTGAGCACGACGAGCATGTTCAGCCGGGCCATTTTGACCAGGATCAGCCCGGCGGCCAGGGCGAGCCAGGCGGGCCTCGGTTCGGGAAGCACGGCCACCGGCACGGTCAGGACCAGCGCGGCCAGAAGGCGGATGCGCGGGTCCATGCCGTGCAGGAAGGAATCGCCCGAGGCGAACGGCTCGGTCAGTGAGGCCACGCAAGCTCCAGTTTTCGGTACATGTCGGGGAGGTCAATCCGGCCTTCCGGCCGGGCCACAGGAGTAATACAAAAGCTGTGGCCGCGCAACCGGGGTCAGTCCGCGGTCAGCCCCACCTCGGCGGCTATGCCGGATACCGAGTCGATGGCGATCTGCAGGAATTCGCCCAGCTCCAGGCCGATCTTGTCGCACTCGCGGATGCAGTCGCGGTTGATCGAGGCTGCGAACGCCTTGTCCTTCATTTTCTTCTTGAGGCTTTTGGGGGTCATGCCGTCGATCTTGGTCGGCCGCACCAACGCGCCTGCGTGGACCATGCCGGTGACCGTCTCGCCGCAGCGCAGGGCGTAGTCGAAATCGGTCTCCGGGTCCTCGGCCCCGTTCATCTCGCCCGCGTGGCGGCGGATGGCGTTCAGGGCCTCGACGGGCAACTGGCCTTCGAGCAGTTCCACGGTGTCCAGGCCGTGGCGGGCCTCGTCCTTTTTGGTCACGGCGTAGTCCAGGTCGTGCAGCAGGCCGGTGAGGCCCCACAGTTCCTCGTCCTTGCCCAGCTTGCGGGCCAGGCCGCGCATGACGGCCTCGGACTCCAGGGCGTGGTGGATCAGGTTGGTTTCGCTGTTGTGCTTTCTGAGCAGGGCCACGGCGTCATTCCGGGTTATCATAAGTACTCCTTTATGGTTAGGTTGGGAGAAAGCATATCCGGCCCGACTGTCCGGTCCAGATACAGATGGGCGGCGATCGGACCGGTACAGTTACTGTTCGCCGTAGAGCCAGCAGGCCACGCGCATGCCGTCGGCCTGGTCCATGAGATCGGGGCGACCGTTCCGGCATTTGTCGAAGGCTTCGGGGCAGCGCGGATGGAAGGGGCAGCCCGCTGGCGGGTTCATGGGGCTCGGCAGGTCGCCGGTCAGGGCGATGCGCTCGGGCCGGTCCGTCGGATCGGGCCTGAGCACGGCGGATAGCAGGGCCTTGGTGTACGGGTGCTTCGGATCGGCGAACAGGGTCCGGCTCTCGCCGATCTCCATGATCCGGCCGAGGTACATGACCGCCACCTGGTCGCAGATGTGGCTGACCACGGACAGGTCGTGGGAGATGAACACGTAGGTCAGGTCCAGCCTCTTTTGCAGATCCTTGAGCAGGCCGAGGACCTGGGCCTGGACCGACACGTCCAGGGCGGACACCGGCTCGTCGCAGACCACCAGCTTGGGGTCGAGCGCCAGGGACCGGGCCACGGCCACGCGCTGGCGCTGGCCGCCGGAAAATTCGTGGGGATAGCGGTTGCCGTGCTCGGGCCGCAGGCCGACCAGCTTGAGCAGCTGCTGGACCTTTTCACGGCGTTCGTCCCGGGTGCCGATGCCGTGGATGTCCAGCCCCTCGCGGATGATGGAGGAGATCTTCTGGCGCGGGTTCAGGGAGGAGTACGGGTCCTGGAAGATCATCTGCATCTTGGAGCGCAGCTTCTTCTCGTCCCAGGCGGAAATGGACCGGTTGCCGAAGAGGACCTCGCCGGAGGTGACCGGTTCCAGCCCCATGATGCACCGGGCGAGGGTGGACTTGCCGCACCCGGATTCGCCCACCAGACCCAGGGTCCGGCCGCGTTCCACGCTCAAGGTCACGCCGTCCACGGCGCGCACCGTGCCGGTGGTCAAACCGAGCATGCCGCCGGAGACCTTGAAGTGCTTGGTCACGTCGATCAGTTCGAGCAGGGCCATGGCCTAGTCCTCGTACAGCCAGCAGCGGACCTTGCGGCCCGGCTTCGGTTCGTAGAGCGGGGGGAGCATGAGCGAGCACTTCTCGTACGCCTTGGGGCAGCGCGGATGGAACCGGCACCCCTGAGGCAGGTCGAAGATGGACGGCACGATGCCGGGGATCGGGTTGAGCTCCCTGGTCTCGCCCAGGGACGGCATGGAGGCGAGCAGCCCTTTGGTGTAGGGGTGCAGCGGCTCGGCGTAGAGTTCGTTGGCCCCGGCCAACTCGACGATCTTGCCCGAGTACATGACCGCCACGCGCTGGGCCATGCGGGCAACCACCCCGAGGTCGTGGGTGATGAGCATGAGCGAGCCGTTCATGCGTTGCTTCAAATCGTCCATGAGGTCCAGGATCTGGGCCTGGATGGTCACGTCCAGGGCGGTGGTCGGCTCGTCCGCGATGAGGATGTCCGGGTTGCAGGCCAGGGCCATGGCGATCATGACCCGCTGGCGCATGCCGCCGGACAGCTCGTGCGGATAGGACTTGGCGATCTTGGCCGGGTTGGGGATGCCCACCAGCTTGAGGGCGTCCACGGCCTTGTCCAGCGCCTCGCGGTTGCCGAAACCCTGGTGCAGCCTGAGCGGCTCGGCGATCTGGTCGTCGATGCGGAAGACCGGGTTGAGCGCGGTCATGGGCTCCTGGAAGATCATGGAGATGGCGTTGCCCCGGATGCGCATGAGCTCGTGCTCGGACAGGTCCAGGAGGTCCTTGTCCCGGTACATGATGGTCCCGTCCGTGACGCGGCCCGGCGGATCGGGTATGAGCCCGAGGATGGACAGGGCGAGTACGGTCTTGCCGCAGCCGGACTCGCCGACGATGGCCAGGGTTTCTCCTTGCATAAAGGAAAGGCTGACGTTATCCACCGCCTTGGCAATGCCCTGGGCAGAGGAAAAGCAGGTGGTCAGTTCGCGTATGTCCAGCAATGGTTTTGTCATAAGAAATTCCGCAGGTTCGCCATCACGCCACCTATACGGCATATTGCTGCGGACGTAAACGATATCGGGGAGGGGAAATGGCGGAAGTAGTGATCGTGGGCGGCGGCCTGGCCGGGTGCGACTGCGCCTGGCAGCTGGCCAACGCCGGGGTGTCGGTAACCCTCTTTGAAATGAAGCCGGAAAAGCGCAGCGAGGCGCACGCCGAGGACGGGCTGGCCGAACTGGTCTGTTCCAACTCCTTCCGGGCCACGGGCCCGGCGGCGGCCATCGGGCTGCTCAAGGAGGAGATGGAGCGCCTGGGCAGCCTGGTCATGGAGTCGGCCTTCGCCACCCGAGTCCCGGCGGGCGGAGCCCTGGCCGTGGACCGCACCCTGTTCTCCGAATACATTACCAACAAGCTGGAAGATCACGAGTTGATCACCGTGGTCCGCCGGGAGATAGCCTCCCTGGACGACGAAGCCCTCAAGGGATGCGACGCGGTGGTCATCGCCGCCGGTCCCCTGGCCAGCCCGGAGCTGACCGAGAGCCTGATGGCGGCCGTGGGCGACGAGCGGCTCTATTTCTACGACGCCATCGCGCCCATCGTGTCGCGCGATTCCGTGAATTTCGACAAGGCGTTCTGGGGCTCGCGCTGGAAGCCCGAGGACGACGACTACCTGAACTGCCCCATGGACGAGGCCGAGTACAAGGCGTTCGTGGCCGCGCTGCTGGCGGGTGAGAAGGTCAAGCCGCGCGAGTTCGAGAAGGAGGTCCACTTCGAGGCCTGCCTGCCCGTGGAGGCCATGGCCGAGCGTGGGGAGATGACCCTCGCCTTCGGCCCGCTCAAACCCGTGGGGTTCACGGACCCGCGCACCGGCGAGCGGCCGTTCGCCATAGTCCAGCTGCGCACCGAGAACGTGGACAAGACCGCATTCAACCTGGTGGGCTTCCAGACCAAACTCAAGTACCCGGAGCAAAAGCGTATCTTCCGGATGATCCCGGGGTTGGAGAACGCCGAATTTTTGCGCCTGGGGTCCATCCACCGCAACACCTACGTCAACGCGCCCGAGGTCCTGGACAATACCCTGCAGCTGAAGAACCGGCCCGGCGTGTACCTGGCCGGGCAGATCACCGGGGTGGAGGGGTACCTGGAGTCCGCGGCCTGCGGGCTGTGGCTCGGATTGTCCATGGGCCGCAGGTTGCGCGGCGAATCATTGCCCGAACCGCCGGTGGAGACGGCCCTCGGGGCGCTCATGAACCACCTGCGGACCAAGCCGGACAAGCGGTTCCAGCCGTCCAACGTCAATTTCGGACTCATGCCCGGCCTGGAAGGCAGGATCAAGAAGAAGTTCAGGAAGGAAGCGTACGGCAAGCGTGCCCAGGAGGCGTTCGCGGCCTGGCTCGAAGAGTCCGGCCTGAAGGACTGATCCCCGCTCCGGTCTGCTCTGTCTCCGGAACGGAAACCTTTCGCCGACCCACATGTTGGCGAAAGGTGAAACGTTTGTTCACGGCCTTCGCAAATCGCGTCGGGAAATAGTTCCCGTCCGATTCATCGGTAGGATCCGTTCCATCCCCCGGCGCTTATGGCCCGGATAATGAATCGCTATGTGCCGTACCCTTGCCAAGCCTGGGGGTAAGGCGCATTTTACGGGTCAAACGGGCGTCGTTTTCGCCCTGACCAAGGAGAAAGAATATGCAAGACCATCAATACGGACCCCAGACTGTGGCCCTGCACGCGGGCCACGCCCCGGACGAGACCGGTTCCCGCGCCGTGCCCATATACCAGACCACGGCCTATCTGTTCCGCGACACCGGGCACGCCGCCAACCTGTTCGCCCTCAAGGAACCGGGCTACATCTACACCCGGCTGAACAACCCGACCACGGACGTGCTTGAAAAACGGCTGGCCGCCCTGCACGGCGGGGCCGGGGCCCTGGCCACGGCCAGCGGCATGGCCGCCATCTTCTACGCGGTCACGACCATCGCCTCCGCCGGGCAGAATATCGTCACCGGGGCCAACCTGTACGGGGGGACCCAGACCCTGTTCGAGCACACCCTGAAGCGGTTCGGCATCGAGGCGCGCTTCGTGGATTCGAGCGACCCGGCCAACTTCGAGGCGGCCATCGACGAGAACACGCGGCTGGTCTATTCCGAGGCCATCGGCAATCCGCGCTGCAACGTGGACGACCTGCTGGGCATCGCCAAGGTGGCCCACGGCCACGGGTTGCCGTTCATCCTCGACGCCACCGTGGCCCCGCCGCCCATCTTCAACGCCTTCGATTTCGGTTGCGACCTCGCGGTCTATTCCCTGACCAAGATCGTGGGCGGCCACGGCACGGCCATGGGCGGAGCCATCGTGGAGAAGGGCGATTTCGACTGGTCGGCCGGGGGCAAATACCCTGAACTGACCGAGCCGGATCCGACCTACCATGACATGAACCTGTGGGAGGCCCTGGGCGGCCCCTCGGGCCAGCCGTGCCCGGTGTTCACCACCAAGGTGCGCATCGGCATGCTGCGCGACACGGGCGCGACCATCGCCCCGCAGAACAGCTTTCTGATTTTGCAAGGCATGGAGACCCTGCCCTTGCGCGCCCGCCAGCACTGCGAGAACGCCCGCAAGGTGGCGGAGTTCCTGGAGGGGCACTATGCGGTGGAGTGGGTCAACTACGCCGGACTGCCGAGCCATCCCGACTTCGATCGGGCCAAGAACACCTTCCCGCTCGGGCCGGGCGCGGTCTTCGGTTTCGGCGTCAAGGGCGGGCTGGAGGCGGGGCGCAAGTTCATCGAGTCCGTCGAACTCTGCTCGCACCTGGCCAACATCCTGGACGCCAAGACCCTGGTCATCCACCCGGCGTCCACCACCCACGGCCAGTCCACCCCCGAGGAGCAGGAGGCCGCGGGCGTGCCCCTGGATCTGGTGCGCATCTCGGTGGGCCTGGAGGACGCGGACGACATCATCGACGACCTGGACCGGGCGCTGGCGCTGTCGCAACGGTAGGTCTAACAACCTTCGGATATCCAAAGCCCTGTCTTCAACAGGGCTTTTTTTTGCCGAAATGCGATTTTTTGCAGCTGATATATTGCGATAGGTATTTAATTGTCGTATGCCCGTGAAGCCGATGGCGCATGAAATCGGGAGTTGAGCGAGTGCTATTTTCGGTATTTATCGAGGTTGACAAGTAGTGAGGTCTGCATGCGCGGTGTTTTTGCTGTCTCTGTCCTGTTGGTCTGTTCCTGTCTTCTCCTTTCTTCCTGCAACGCCAAAATGGGGGGCTCCTTAGCGAATCCCGACGATTCCCCGGCGGCCAAGGTGACCGAACTCCTCGATCAGGGGCAGGTCGACCAGGCCGCCAAGGTCGTGGTGGACAATGAAACCTATTTCACCGGGGCCATGGGCAACGCCGATGTGGCGGCCGCCATGGACCGTCTGGCCAAGGGGCTCGAATTCAAATATTCGCCGCAGGTAGCCGATCTCGCGGCCGGGGCCGCAGCCGTCAGCTGGCCGGTGGACCGCAGTCGCTGGAGCGAGGTCAAGGCGCGGATGGCGGCCCTGGCCGAGCGAGAGCAATCGCTGACGGGCATGGGCATTTTCAAATACCCCCGTTTCCGGCCCGCCGGGTACGACCAGGCCATCAAGGCCGTGGCCGCCAGGCAGGAAGCCATCCGGGCGGATGCGCCGGGCAATTTCGCCACGTTCCCCCTGGGCGGCGAGCGCGATTTCTTCGAGGACTATCCGGTGGAGCTCGACCAAGCGGTCTTTCTCGAGGTCAATCAGGACGTCTGGAGCAAGGCTCTCGGCTCCATGACCCTGGCGCAGTCTTCGGCATTCCTGAACCATTACGGCGAGTCCCTTCCGTCGTCCGCTCGGGACCGGCTGGCCCAGGAGTATTTCAAGTCCCTGTGCCCCGACCCGGCCACGGCGGACCTGAAAACCATCGTCGCCGCCTACGGCAAGTGCCGGGAGGCCGGGCTGGACCTCAAGACCATTCCCGGGATCAAGATCGCCTTTCTGCAGGTGACCAGCCCGGACCTGATCAAGGACAAGGCCATCGATTTCGGCCTGGACATCAAGCTCGACATGCCGTTCGAGGCCGCCAAGGCCTCCATGCGTTCGGCCTTCCAGAGCGAGGCAGTACAGAACGCGGACATCCTCGTCCTGGTCTCCATCGCCGTGGCCAAGGCCAGGCGGGTCGTGGAGCGGGAGGAAACGGTCCAGTCCACCTACGTGGCCTCCTACGTGCGCGAGGACAACCCGGAGTACGAGATCGCCAAGGCCGAGATGGAAGCGGCCACCAGGGAACAGCAGGCCGCCGCCAACAAGGAGACCACCCACTGGCTGGTGGATCCGATCCTGCACTACATCGACGAGAACGAGAAGGATGACCTCGTGGCCGACACGGGCAAGCGGCTCAAGGTCGCCAAGGAAAAGCTCAAAGTCACGCCCAAGTACATCCAGGTGGCCGATTACCAGCCGTATCCCATGACCAAGGCGCACATGGACATCTACAAGGCCGGTACGGTCAACTACTACGTGGTCGACAAGCGCAAAAAGCGCCTCTTCCGGGACACCTTCGACATCAGCGAGAAATCCTTCTTCACCGTGTGCTATGCCCTCAAGGACAGCGACCCTCAGCGGACCAGGTTCCTGCAGGAGTCCGTGCTCGAGGAGGACGTGGTCCGCTACGAGCTGGAACCGGCGGCGGTCAACCTGTCGGACCTGCTTGAGCAGTATGTCGGCCGTTCCTCCGAAGCGAAGAAATACGGCAACATGGGGGACGTGCAGCGGGTCTTCACGGCCGATCGCAGCGCCACCCAGCGCAAGCGCAGGAACGAGACCTACGGGTATGACAAGTACTCGGACAAGCGGTTCGACTCCGTGGTGGTCGTGCGCAACACCGGGACCGGTATCGGAACCGGGTTCTACGTGACCGACGACATGGTCATCACCAACTACCACGTGGTCCAGGAGTCCAACTATGTCCAGCTCAAGCGGTTCGACGAGCGCGAGACCATGGGCCGGGTCATCGCCCGCGACGCGCGTCTGGACCTGGCCCTGATCCAGGCCGACGTGCGCGGCAAACCGGTCTGCTTCTACGACAGGCGGGAGCTGCCGTTGGGCGAGACCCTGGAGATCATCGGCCACCCGCAGGGGCTGGAGTTCTCCATCACCCGGGGGGTCATCAGCGCCATCCGGAAAATTCCGCCCATCAACTTCATGGAGTCCACCAACAGCAAGGTCCTGTACATCCAGACGGACGCCGCCTCCAACGGCGGCAACTCGGGCGGCCCGGTCTTCTACGGGAAATACGTGGTCGGCGTGCATGACTGGGGCATCAAGAAAACCGGGTCCGACGCGCCTGCGCAAGGACTCAATTTTTCCATCCATTACAAGGAAGTTTTCGATTTTCTGGACCATAACGGAATACGCGTCTGCAAGGGGAGCAAGTGATGTTGAAGACGATGAAGAAAGCTGCGGTGTTGGCCGGGGTCCTGTTCCTGCTGGCCTCCTGCGTGGAGCGTCAACAGAACACCCACCGGCTGGTCAAGGACGAGGCCACCGGCTATTCCTACGGAGCGGCCAAGAGCGGCGAGTTCGTGGCCGACCCGGCCATGTTCCGGAACAGCAAGCTCAAGCTCAGAATCCGCAACACCACGGGCGACCCGGCCCTGGACATCCACGCCTTCCGCGACCAGCTGGAGGCGGCCTATGGGGACGTCGGGTACACGATCACCCACGGCGACGACTTCGGCATCCTGCTCGACGTCAACATCCGCTATTTCGGCCAGGCCACGGAGATGCTGCCCGCCGAATACACCTTTCTCGGCGCGGCCGCGGGCGGCGTTGTGGGGGCCGCGCCCGGCATCCAGAACGGGCGTGGGGCGGACGCCGTGACCGGGGCCGCCGCAGGCACGGTGATGGGGGCGGCCCTGAGCGAGATATTGCGCAACTACGCCACCGAGGAGACGTTCATCATCATCTCCTCGGTGACCATGGCCACGGTCATGCCCGAGCACGTGGAGGATGAGAAGACCATCTCCTTCGTGACCGGCAAGAAGATCCGGGAGAAGAAGACCAACTTCAAGGGATTCCGGTCCAGGGAAACCGTGGAGCTGGCGGTCTACGCCGGCGGGTTCCGCGCGGACAAGTCGGACATCATCGACGAGGTCCGGGCACGCCACCTGCGCATCCTCAAGGACATCATCTAGCGCACAACGAAAAAGGCCCGCTTTACGCGGGCCTTTTCCTTTCCTCGGGCAGGGGCTAGAAGAGAATCTTTTCGGGCGGCCTGCGTTCGGGAACCACCCGCTTTTCGATGGTCCCTTCGTTGAACTCCTTGCTGACATACAGGGCGCAGAAGCAGGCGCCGTATTCCTTGACGTCCTCCTCGCGGTAGACGCAGGGGCACAGGATGTCCTTGTCCGCCTCGTAGTCGCCGTTGGCCAGCCGGCAGGGACAGGCCATGTAGCCGAAGCGTTCCTTGTTGGTCAGCAGGCTCTCCAGCAGGGGCATGGTCATGTCCATGTCCGCGTTGAAGTGGTAGCCCTTGGGTTCCTGGACCTTCTTCAGCATTTCGTACAGCTGTCCGGCGTCCATGGGCTAGTCCTCCTTGAGAGCCTTGTCGATCTGGTCCTTGTGGAAGCCGACGATGACCTTGTCCTTGATGACGATGGTCGGGAAGGAGACCGCGGGGTTGCGTTCCTTGACCTCCTGGACGATCTTCTTGCGTTCGTCGCCGGTCAGTTCGTCCACGTGGACGCATTCGTACTTCACGCCGCATTCATCCAGATATTTTTTGGCATTCCTGCAATGGATGCAAGTAGATAGGGCATAGACTTTGATATCGTTCATATGAAACGCCTCCATGTCGAACGGTTTGGCGGGTGCATTGGTTTCAGGCATTCCGTCAGGTTTTTTTCCAAAAGCTTTTTTCAGTGGGTTGAACATATCGCATCACCTGCTCAGCGTCAGTTCCAGTTTGCGTACTATCAGGGAGCACAAGAACGTGAGCGCGAAATACATGGCCAGGACCAGGATCCATATCTCGAAGCTCCGATACGTGGTCGTCATGAGCTGCTGGGCCTGAAACGTCAACTCCTCGATGGAGATGACGGAGACGATGGCCGAGTCCTTTATGATAGATATAAACTGTCCGGCCAGGGCTGGCAACATGCGTTGCAGGGCCTGGGGCAGAACGACGTAAAGCAGGGTCTGGAAGCGGGTCATGCCGGTGGACGCCGAGGCCTCCCACTGGCCGGGCTCCACGGAGTCGATGCCCGCGCGGACGATTTCCGCGATATAGGCCGCCTCGAACAGGGCCAGGGTGATCAGCGCGGACAGGAACCGGGGGAACCGGTTCATAGGCCCGAAGAACCAGCTCAGGGCCTCGCGGGTCCCGTCGGACAGCCCGTAGATGAAATGGTCCACGCCGAGCAGGCTCATAATCTGGTCGCCGATGAAGAAATAGAAGACGAAGATGAGCACCAGCGGCGGGGTGTTGCGGATGAGCCCCACATAGACCGCGCCCACCTGGCGCTTGAACAGGCTCGGACTGACCCGGAACAGCCCGATGAAGATGCCCAGGATGACGGCCAGGATGCCGGACCAGACGGACAGGCGGACGGTGGTGAACAGCCCCTTGGTCAGCAGGCCGGGCACCCACGATCCGCTCCTTTCGTCGAAGCGCGCCAGAAACTGCGGGAGAACCTCCCAGTTCCAGTGATAGTTGAGCCCGGTGGCGGCCTTGAGGACGATGTAGCCGAAGGCCCCTGCCAGAGCCGCCAGGATGGCGGCGTCCAGCAGGGTGATCTTCAGGCGCTTTTCGGTTGGCAAAGGCAAGAAGTCGGCTCGGCTACTGGATCTGGTTTTCCCATTCGTTGGTGAAGAACCAGTACTCATAGCGGTTCTGCAGCCAGCCCTTGCTCATGGTCACGCGGACCCAGTTGTTCAGCCAGTTCAGGAAGTCGGGGTCGCCCTTTTTCACGGCAAAGGCGATGGGCTCCCTGGTGAAGTCGTCCTTGAGCGGCAGGTAGAGCTGGTCCGCGTATTCCTTGGACAGGTTGAGCGGCAGCGGATTGGAGGCGACCACGGCGTGGACGCGCTCGTTGAGCAGCTCCTGGATGGTCTGGGACTCCTCGTCGAAGAAGAGAATCTTGGCTTTGGGCAGGAAGTTTTTGGCCGCTTCGGCCGCGGTGGTGCCCAACCGCACGGCGATGGTCGTGCCCGGGTTGTTGAAGTCCTCGATGGAGGCGCGTCCCTCGGCGATCTTCCGGCTGGCCACGATGGACATGCCCGAGTACTCGTACGGCAGGGAGAAGTTCACCTTGAGGTTGCGCTGGGGCGTGACGGACATGCCGCCGATGATGATGTCGAACTTGCCGGTCAGCAGGGCCGGGATGATGCCGGACCACTTGGTGGGTACGAACTCGACCTTGACGCCCATGTCCTCGGCGATCTTGCGGGCGACCTCGATCTCGAAGCCGATGTATTCGCCGTTCTTGTCCTTCATGGCCCAGGGCTTGAAAGTGTCGAAGCCGACCCGGATGGTGCCGCGCTTGAGGATGGCGTCGAGCTGGCTGCCGGATTCCGGGGCCGCGGCGGTCGCCGCCGGTGCGTTCTTGTCGGTTTTCTTCTGGATGGGCTCCTGGCTGCACCCGAAGGCGGATGCGAGCAGGATGAAAAGTGAGGCGATGGCCAGGATGCGGATGCGTTTCATGGGGCTTCTCCTTGGTCGGCGGCTGGGGCCGGGTCAGAGGGTTATTTGCAGGATTCCTGGGCAAAGGTGACGTGCGATACGCCGAGAATGGCGATCATGATCACGCCGCCGATCTTCGTAGCTCTCCAGATGGTCATGCGAGCTCCTTTGCGGGTTAGGCCTTGAGGCCGTTGAACCGCCGCTCCAGCAGCCAGACCACCCCGGACAGGGCCAGGGTGACCGCGAGGTAGATGGCCGCGACGGTGAACCATATTTCGAAAGTCAGAAATGTTTCCGCATCGATCATCCGCCCGCGCTGGGTCAGGTCCAGGATGGCGATGGTCGAGACCAGGGCCGAATCCTTGACAAGGGACACGGCCTGGCTGGTCAGGGGCGGCAGGACGCGGCGCACGGCCTGGGGCAGGATGATATGGCGGTACATGGCGTACGGCCCCATGCCGAGGCTCTGGGCGGCCTCCCACTGGCCCTTGTCGATGGAGGTGATGCCCGCCCGGAATATCTCCGAGGCGTAGGCGCCCTCGAACAGGCTGAGCGCGATGACCGCCGAGCGGAAGGCGGAAATGCCCAGGATGGGCGCGATGACGAAGTAGATGAAGAATATCTGGATGAGCAGGGGGGTGTTGCGGATCAGCTCCATGTATCCCCGGGCCACGCCTTTGGCCGCCCAGGAGTTCGACATGCGCATCAGCGCGGTGGCCAGACCGATGACCAGCATGAGGACCAGGCTGACGCCTGTGATCCGGAAGGTCACCCCCAGCCCCTCCATGAGCGGCCCCCAGGTGAAGCCCCGGTCCGTGAAGGTCCAGAGATATTGCGGGATGCGGTACCACTGCCAGTTGTAGCCCAACCGCTGGGAGCCCAGGATGAGCAGCCAGACGACGGCGGTCAGGAGCAGCAGGGTCTTGGCCGTATCCACCAGGGCGGTGAGGGACAGAGGGCCTTTTTTGTGCAGGAATTCAGCCGACATGCGGTTCCGGTGTTTGGTTGGCGGAAGAGGAACGACCGCCATTCTGGTTGCACCATAGCACAAAGCCCGGAAGTTTCCAGGAACTATTGTGCAAAAAGAGTCGGATGCGGATCAGCCCTCGTCGGTTTCGCAGGCCTCGATGACGGCCTTGATATGGGCGAAGACCTGGTCTGGCGTGCCCGAGGCGTCGACCACGCGCATGCGCGACCGGTTGAACGCGGCCCAGGTCAGGTAGCCCTCCCGGATGCGTTTGTGGAAGGAGAGGTGCTCGGCCTCGAACCGTCCCTCCTCCTTGGCCTTGCCGTCCTCGATGTTGCGCAGGGTGGCCCGTTTCAGGCCGACCTCGGGGTCGATGTCCAGGACGATGGTCAGGTCCGGCCACAACCCGTCCACGGCCACCTCGTTGAGCTCCCGGAGCATGACGGTGTCCAGGCCGCGCCCGTACCCCTGGTAGACGATGGTCGAGTCCGCGAACCGGTCGCAGAGCACGACCTTGCCCGCCTCGAGTTCCGGCCGGATGACCTGGCCCACGTGCTGGGCGCGGTCGGCCAGGTAGAGGAACAGCTCGGTGATGGGCGTGATCTCCCTGTTGTCCACGTGCAGGAGCATCCTGCGCAGATCCCGGCCGATGCGGCTGCCGCCCGGCTCCAGGGTCTGGAAGACCTCCCGGCCGCAGGCCTCGAAATATTCCCGGACCCTGGCGATCTGGGTGGATTTGCCGGTCCCCTCTATGCCTTCAAAGGTAATAAACATTGGTTCTCCGCTTTCGCGTTCTGTTTCTTGGCGTTGTCCGGGGTGGGCTCGGGCCGGAACACGTTGCGTTCGAGGAAGCGCATGTAGGGCGACCAGTCGGCCCCGGTCTTGTCCATGTCCGCATAGGCCTGGTCGATGATGTTCAGCTTGGCGTCCATGTTGTCCGCGAAATGCAGGACGAACGCCTCAGGGGTCTTGGGACGTATCGGGGAGCCGAACTCGTGCTCGCCGTGGTGGCTGGTGATCAGGTGCTTGAGATGCAGCTTGAGGCTCGCTTCCAGACGCGGGCTGCGGGCCAGGAACGGCTCCAGCTTTTCCATGCCGATCTGGATGTGGCCGAAGAGCCGCCCCTCGTCGGTGTAGTCGTTGGCCAGGCCGCCGGACAGCTCCCACGCCTTGCCCAGGTCGTGGAAGATGGCTCCGGCCAGCAGGGTCTGGCGGTCCAGGTTCGGATAGACGTCGCACAGGGCCATGCACGCCCGGGCCACGCCCAGGGTGTGCTCGAGCAGGCCGCCCACGTAGGCGTGGTGCACGGTCTTGGCGCCGGGCGCGGTCAGCAGCCGGGCGCGGATGTCCTCATGGGTCAGCACCTTGCGGCAGAACGTCTTCCACGGCTTGTGGCGCATGTGCTCGGTGACCATGTCCTCCAGGGCCTCCATCAACTCTTCGGGCGGGGTCTTGGAGGCGGGCAGGAAGTCCGACAGGTCCACGCCCGGCGCCGAGGCGTCGAGCACGTCCATGTGGTCGACCTTGAGCTGGTTCTTGTCGCGGTAGCTCTCCACGAATCCCCGGACACGGACCATGGTGCCCGGCTCCAGGGTGGGGTATTCCAGGCTCTTCGGGCTCCATATCTTGCCGTCGATGGACCCGGTTGCGTCCTGGAACGAGAGGTTCCAGTAAGGTCCGTTCTTGGATTGAGCCTGGTTGGCCCCGGCCAGGAGAAAGAGGTCGTCCACGGTTTGGCCCGCAGACAGAGACTGGATATATTGCGACTTTTTGCCCACTGATCTTGCCATTGGTGAGATGTTGAGGTACCTCGCCCATACGCGTATCACTACTGTATGTGCGGTAAACGGACCGGCGCGGATGTCGCTCGGCCCGCTCAAGGTTATGAACCTGATTTCACACGTATTGTCAAATCCTAGCTTGCAGGCGGAGACGCAATGAACATTCTGCTCGCCAACGACGACGGCATCCAGGCCATCGGCCTGCGCGCCCTGTATTTCGCCCTCAAGGAGGCCGGCCACGACGTGCATGTGGTCGCCCCGGTCACGGAACAGTCGGCCGTGGGACACGCCGTGACCCTGGCCCTGCCCATCCGGGTCAAGGAGTTTCGGGAGAATGGCTTCGTGGGGCAGGGCGTCTACGGCACGCCCGTGGACTGCGTCAAGCTCGGCCTGTCCACGCTGCTCGACGAAAAGCCCGACCTGGTCCTGTCCGGGATCAACGCGGGGGCCAATGTGGGCGTGGATATCCTCTATTCCGGCACGGTCTCCGCGGCCACCGAGGGCGCACTCATGGAGATTCCGTCCATGGCCGTGTCCATGGACAACTTCAACCCCGTGGATCTGAGCGGCCAGGCCCGTTTCTGCGCCGAGCTGCTGCCTAAAATCCCGTGGGCGGAACTGCCGCGCAAGCGCGTGCTTAACCTCAATTTCCCGGATTGCCCCATTGAGGAGGCCGGGGAAATGGTCCTTTGCCCGCACACCCGGGCGTCCTACGACGACGTCTACGACACCCGCCAGGACCCGCGCGGCAGGCCGTATTACTGGCTCAGCGGGGCCATCCCGCCGGGCCGCATCAGCCCGGACCGCGACCGCGCGCTGCTGACCCGGGGGCACATCACCCTGACCCCGCTGCATTTCGATTTCACGGACCGTGAAACCCTGGACACGCTCAGGCATGTGATTTCCTGAACCCCGTTGACGGAAAATAATTGGCACCGTATGGTTATTGCCCGATAACCCCGTATAAGAGAAAAATCGCATACTCACAGGAGGACCCGGCATGGCGACGAAAATAGGTTTGAACGGATTTGGACGCATCGGCCGTTATCTGGCCCGGCTGCTGGCGGAGGAGACCGATCTGGAACTGGTGGCCGTCAATGCGCGCGCCTCCAATGAGGACCTCGCCCACCTGCTCAAGTACGACTCCGTGCACGGCCGGTTCCCGGACGTGCGGCCCACCGAGGACGGCTTCGTCATGGCCGGCAAGCCGGTCAAGGTGACCCGCAACGCGCCCGGCGAATGGACCTGGGGTGAGCTGGGCTGCGACCTGGTTGTCGAGTCCACCGGCAAATTCACCGACCGCGAGAGCTGCGAGAAGCACCTCGCCTGCGGGGCCAGGAAGGTGATCATCTCCGCGCCCGGCAAGAACGCCGACGTGACCGTGGTCATCGGCGTCAACGACGACGAGCTCAAGCCCGAGCACAAAATCATCTCCAACGCCTCCTGCACCACCAACTGCCTGGCCCCGGTGGCCAAGGTCATTCACGACGCCTTCGGCATCAAGCACGGCATCATGACCACCGTGCACTCATACACCATGAGCCAGCGCATCCTGGACGGTTCCCACAAGGACCTGCGCCGGGCCCGCGCCTGCGCCGTGAACATGGTGCCCACGACCACCGGCGCGGCCAAGGCCGTGGGCCTGGTCATCCCCGAACTCAACGGCCTGTTGGACGGCATGTCCATCCGTGTGCCCACCCCCAACGTCTCCCTGGTGGACCTGGTCTGCGAGCTGAAAAAGGAGACCACGGTGGAAGAGGTCAACGCGGCCCTCAAGGCGGCGGCCAACGATTCCATGGGCTACACCGAGGAACCGCTGGTGTCCGTGGACTTCATGGGCTCCACCTTCGGCGGCGTGGTCGACAGCGCCCTGACCCGCGTCATGGGCGGCACCCAGGTCAAGGTCATCGCCTGGTACGACAACGAGGCCGGATTCACCAACCAGCTCCTTAGGTTGATTAAGAAAGCGGCTGCGATGTAGGGCGGCTTCCGATAGCGGCGCATCTGCACATTTTTTCCAGGGGGCTTTCGTCCTCATGCAAGCACACTACACTGCGGCGAAAGCTCCCAGGAAGAAAATGCACAGCTACACCACTCTCGAAAGCCTATTCCGAGGACCATAGGGCGGCAGAAGAGTAGAGCCGCTGTCGGGTGGCTGCGCCACCCGATTCGCTTCAAAGAATGATGAAGAAAAGCCCCCCGGCTCAGTGATGAGCCGGGGGGCTTTATTATGCAGTATTACCCCGCGAAGCGGCGCTAAAAAGTTTGGGAAAGGAGAGGGGGTGGGGGTTCGGGGGAAGGGGAGAGGGAAAACCCTTTTC
>NZ_LKAQ01000005.1:119924-278060 GCF_001874525.1 Pseudodesulfovibrio hydrargyri
CCTCTCCCCTTCCCCCGGCCGCCGGAGGCTGCTTACGCCTCCGTCATTTCGTCCTTGAAGAGCTTGTAGTTGATGCCGTCGACCACGGCCTGCCAGGAGGCTTCGATGATGTTGTGGGACACGCCCATGGTGGTCCAGCGGTCGGTGCCGTCACCGGATTCGACCAGGACGCGGACGAATGAGGCGGTGCCGCCGGTGTCGCGCACCGCGCCGGACAGGACGCGGACCTTGAAGTCGAGCAGGCGGATTTCGCCCAGGCGGGGGTAGAACCGTTCCAGCCCCTTGCGCAGGGCGCGGTCCAGGGCGTTGACCGGGCCCATGCCGGTGGCCGCGGTGTGTTCCTGCTGGCCCTTGACGTCCACGATGACCGTTGCCTCGGACATGGGTTCCGGGTCTTCCTCGCGCTTGGCGTCGACCACGAAGAAGTGGCGGAAATGGAAGTAGTCGAGTGGCTTGCCCAACGCCTGGCGGAGCATGAGTTCGAAGGAGGCGTCGGCCACGGAGTATTCGTAGCCCATGGACTCCTTGAGCTTGAGCTCCTTGAGCAGGCGGTCCACGGTGGGGTCGTCCTTGGCCAGTTCGTAGCCCAGTTCGTGGGCCTTGAACAGGATGTTGGATTTGCCCGACTGGTCCGAGAGGAGCACGCGCCGTTCGTTGCCCACGGTCTCGGGCGGGATGTGCTCGTAGGTGCGCGCGTCCTTGAGGATGGCGCTGACATGGATGCCGCCTTTGTGGGCAAAGGCCGACATGCCCACGAAGGGCTGGCGCATGAACGGGCGCAGGTTGGCGATTTCGCTGATGAAGTTGGATATGGGCTGGAGCCGGGCCAGGTTTTCCTGGCCGATGACCTCATAGCCCATCTTGAGCTCCAGGTTGGGGATGACCGAGCAGAGGTTGGCGTTGCCGCAGCGCTCGCCGTAGCCGTTGACCGTGCCCTGGACCTGGACCGCGCCCAGGCGGACCGCTTCCAGGGAGTTGGCCACGGCCAGCTCGGAGTCGTTGTGGGCGTGGATGCCCAGGCTGGCCTCGGGGAGCCGCTTGCGGACCTCGGCCACGGCATGGCCGATCTCGTGGGTCAGGGAGCCGCCGTTGGTGTCGCAGAGGACGAGGCGGTCGGCCCCGGCCTCGAGCGCGGCGGTCAGGGCCTGGATGGCGTACTCGGGGTTGTTCTTGAACCCATCGAAGAAGTGTTCGGCGTCGAAGATGACCTCGTCCACCCGCGCCTTGAGATAGGCCACGGAATTGGCGATGAGCTCGAGATTGCGCTCGAGCGGAACGCCCAGGGCCACAGTGGCGTGGATGTCCCAGGTCTTGCCGAAGATGGTCACAACCGGGGTCTCGGCCTCGAGCAGCCCGGTCAGGTTGGGGTCCTTTTCGGGCGTGAACTTGGCCATGTGCGTGGACCCGAAGGCGGCCAGCTTGGCGTTTTTGAAGGTGCAGGATTTTATCTCGTCGAAAAATCTCCTGTCCGTCGGGTTGGAGCCGGGCCAGCCGCCCTCGATGTAGTGGATGCCCAGGTCGTCCAGCTTCTGCGCTATGCGGATCTTGTCCTGGGTGGTCAGGTTCAGTTCTTCGGCTTGTGCTCCGTCTCTTAACGTCGTGTCGTATATGGTGATTTTTTGCATCGGCTACTCGATGTGTTTGCCTTCCTCCAAGTTGAAGGCTTTGTGGAGTGTGCGTACGGCCAGTTCGGTGTACTTGTCGTCGATCAAGCAGGTGATCTTGATCTCCGAGGTGCTGATCATCAGGATGTTCACGTTCTCATCGGCAAGCGCCCGGAAGGCCTTGGAGGCCACGCCGGAATGGTTACGCATGCCGACGCCGATAATCGACACCTTGGCGACGTTGAGATTGCTGGATAGCTCTTCGTAGCCGATTTCGTATTTGAGCGCTTCCAGGGTCTTGATGGTCTGCTTCACGTCGGCGCGGGGCACGGTGAAGGTCATGTCGGTCAAGCCGTCCTTGGACGGGTTCTGGACGATCATGTCCACGAGAATCTTCTTTTCAGCCAGGGGGGAGAAAATCTGGGCCGACACGCCGGGGTTGTCCTTGACGTGTATCAGCGTGATGCGAGCCTGATCCTTGTCGTATGCGATGCCAGAGACCATGACGGCTTCCATGTTTTCATCCTCCTGCGTGACTATGGTGCCCGGCTCGTCGGAAAAGGTGGAGCGGACATGAACGGTTACATTGTATTTCTTGGCGAACTCGACGCTGCGGATCTGGAGCACCTTGGCTCCCATGCTGGCCATTTCCAGCATTTCGTCATAGGAAACGCGGTCGATCTTGCGGGCGTCGGAGCAGAGGTTCGGGTCCGTGGTGAACACGCCCGTAACGTCGGTGTAGATTTCGCAGACGTCGGCCTTGAGGGCCGCGGCCAGGGCCACGGCCGAAGTGTCGGAGCCGCCGCGCCCCAGGGTGGTGATGCGGCCGTGGTCGTCGCACCCCTGGAATCCGGCCACCACGAGGATGTCGTATTCCTGGAGCATGCATTTGAGCCGGGATTCGTCGATGGCGGTGATGCGCGCCTTGCCGTAGCAACAGTCGGTTTTGACCGGGGCCTGGAAGCCGAGCACGGAGCGGCATTTGACGCCCTGCTGTTTGAGCAGCATGGCGAAGAGGGCGCAGGAAATCTGTTCGCCGGTGGAGACCAGGGAATCCACTTCGGCGGGATCGGGGTTGTCCGACCACTCCTCGGCCAGTCCCAATAGGCGGTTGGTCTCGCCGGACATGGCCGACAGGACCACGATGACCTTGTTGCCCTCACGGTAGGGGCGCAGGACTTTCTGCATGACCTGGCGTTGGCATTCCAGGTTGCGGACCGATGTGCCTCCGAACTTTTGTACGACGATGTTCATTTTTTCGATTCTGCTCTCTAGAAACGGTTGTCATTCCGGCCGCAGGGCGTCGACGACGTCCCGGGCCGCACCTCCCATCGCATGCAATACGAGGCTTCGTCCAGTGTCCGATGGGGTCCATTCCAGAAAAAGGGCCTGATCCGGCCACATTTCCCTGGGCAGGAACTGTATCCATTCCACCACGGTGATCGTGTCCGGGTCCTCGAGCGAGTCGAACAGGGCGTCGTCCGGAGGCATGCCTTCGAGCCGGTAGAGGTCGAAGTGGGCCACGCCGGGCGAGGTCGGATACAGGTTGCAGATGTTGAAGCTCGGGCTTGATACCTCCGCCGCCTCCGCGCCGGGCAGGGATTCCACGAAACCCCTGACCAACGTGGTTTTGCCCGATCCGAGCTCGCCTTGCAAGAGTAAAGCCGGAGGGGCGTCCATTCGGGACAGGATCGACGCCAGGGCGCGGCCCAGGGCCACGGTGGCGTCGCTGTCGGGAAGGTGCAGTGTCAGGCTCACGTTCCGGGTCCGGCGCCTAGCCCTTGAGCAGGGTCTTGAGCACGTCTTCCTTGCCGACCACGCCGACCAGCTTGCCGTCTTCGATCACGGGCAGGGTGTACAGTTTCTCGTTGGCCATCATGGTGGCCACGTCCTCGATGGTGGTGTCCGGGTGCACGAAGGTCGGGGCCGGGGTCATGGCGTCGCCGACCTTGAGGGCCGCGATCTTGGTCATTTCGCGCTCCAACTGGTCGTGGGAGGAGAGGGGGAAGACCCCGTCCAGCAGGGTGAAGAAGGAGGGCAGGGTGACCTTCTTCTGCTGGGCCACCAGGTCGGACTGGCAGAGCACGCCGACCACCTTGCCTCCGTCCATGACGGGCGCGCCGTTGATCTTCTTCTCCAGAAGGATGGCGGCCGCGGCGGTGATGTCGGTGTCCGGGGTCAGGGTGATGCAGTCGGTGGTCATGATGTCCTTGGCTGTCAGCATGTTTCAAGCTCCTTGGTGAAGGCTGCCGCCGCGTGGGGCAGCATGTTGGCGATTTCGGACGCGAGGTTGCCGCGTGCGGGAAATTCGTTGTTCAGGGCGTGTCCGGTCAGGCCGTGCCAGAAGACTCCGGCGCAGGCAGCGCTCAGAGGGGCGAGCCCCCGGGCGAGCAGGCTGCCGATCACGCCGGACAGGACGTCGCCCGAGCCGCCCACGGACAGGTTGGGCTCGGCGAACGGGGACACACAGACCGCGTCCGGGTCGGCCACCAGCGTGGCCGCGCCCTTGAGGACCAGGGTGGTGTCGCAGTTCGCCAGGAAGCGGTCCGCCGCGCCCATGCGGTCGGCTTGGATGTCGGCGGTCGGGACGTCGAGCAGGCGGGCCATCTCGCCCGGATGGGGCGTGAGCACAGCCTTTTCGGGCAAGGTCTTCAGGTGCTCGGGGAAGGCGGCCAGGGCGAACAGGGCGTCCGCGTCCAGGACCATGGGCAGCTCGCAGGAGGCGAGCAGTTCCAGGGCGAAGGCCATGGCCTCGGGCGCGCGCCCCAGGCCGGGCCCGAGGACCACGGCGTCGAAACGGTGGAGTTCCTCCCGGATTTGGGTGGCCATTTCCCTTGTCCAGGCCGTGCCCGAACCGAGCGGCAGGGTCATGATGTCCGGCGAGCCTCCCTTGACCGCGTCGGCCAGCCCCGCGGGACAGGCCATAGTGACCAGTCCGGCCCCGCTGCGCAGGGCGGCCAGGGCGGCCAGATGCGGCGCGCCGGTCAGGCCGACGCTGCCGCCGGCCACCAGGACGTGCCCGGCGGTGCCCTTGTGCATGTCGCGGTCGGGCGCGGGCAGTCCGTCCATGACCGCGCCGGTGATGAGATGGTGCCGGACCGGATTGTCCGCCTGGACCTTCAGCGGGATGCCGATGGGGCAGACGTGCAGCGCGCCGGTGTACTCCATGGCCTCGGGCATGACCAGGCCGAGCTTGGGCGACTGGAAGGTGGCCGTGGCGTCGGCCTCGACCGCCTCGGGCTGGGCGCGGCCGGTCAGCCCGTTCAACCCCGAGGGGATGTCCACGGCCAGGACGAAGGCGCGTTGGCCCAGTCGGTTTATGGTCCGCACCAAATGCAGAATGTCTTCGCGCAGGGTCCCCTGGAAGCCGGTGCCGAGCAGGCCGTCCACGACGATGTCCGGCTGGGGAAGTCCGTCGAGGTCGACCCCGGCCAGGTGGATGAGGGGGATGTCGAGCTTCTGCGCCCACAGGAGGTTGGCCCGGGTCTCGCCCCGGTACCCCCTCTTGGGGCGGGTGTGGAAGACCGTGACCTCGGCTCCGAGGTCAATGAGGGCGCGGGCCATGGCAAAGGCGTCGCCGCCGTTGTTGCCGGACCCGGCAAAGCAGTAAACGGTGGCGCCGTCCACGTCGCCGTACTCCTCGAGCAGGACGTTGACGGCCTCGCGGGCGGCGGACTCCATGAGGGTGACGCCGGGGATGCCGACGGTGTGGATGGTTTCCCTGTCCCACACGGACATTTCGGCGGGGGTCGGAAGGGGCAGCAGCATGAGCTCTCCTGGACTGGGGTTTCGTCTATCCTTCCAATATCACGGTGGCGGCGGCGGTGTCACGGGAATGGGTCATGGACACGTGCGCCGCGGTCACGCCCATGTGCCCGCAGCGGGCGAGCCCCTCGCCGAGAAAGGCGATCTCCGGTTTGCCGTCCTCGTTGTGGAGGATCTCGATGCATTTGAAATGCACGCCCTTGGCGAATCCGGTGCCGAGCGCCTTGACCGCCGCCTCCTTGCAGGCGAACAGGGCGGCCAGGCGCGGCACGGGGTTGCGCCTCGGCAGCTGGGCGAGTTCGCGCTCGGTCAGGATCTTGCGGGCGAATCTGTCCCCGTACCGCTCCCAGAGGGCCTGGATGCGGTCCAGCTCCGTCAGGTCGATGCCCGTTCCCTTGATCATGCCGCGTCGTTCCGTCCGGCTAGTCCGCGAAGGTCCGGATCAGTTCGGCCATGTCCCGGACGGCCCGGTCCAGGCCAGCGTAAATGGCCCGGGCCATGATGGCGTGCCCGATGGAGTATTCGCTGACGCCGGGCACGTCCTTGAAGTTCAAGATGTTGCGGTAGTTCAGTCCGTGTCCGAGGTTGACCTTGAGCCCGCCGTCCCTGGCCAGGGCGATGCCCTTGAGAATCTTTTCCAGCTCGGCCTTGCGCTGCTTGAATTCCTTGGCGTCGGCGTAGTGCCCGGTGTGGATCTCGATGAACTCCGCGCCCGTGGCGATGGCCGCCTCGATCTGCTTGGGATCGGCGTCGATGAACAGGCTGGAGCGGATGCCCTTTTCGTGGATCGGGGCCAGGAAATCCTTGAGCTCGGTCTCGCGGCCGATGCAGTTCAGGCCGCCCTCGGTGGTCAGTTCCTGCCGTTTTTCCGGCACCAGGCAGACCATCTCGGGCTCGATGTCCAGGGCGATGGACTGCATCTCGTCCGTGGCGGCCATTTCCAGGTGCAGGCGGGTGTTGCAGGTCTCCTTGATCAGTTTCACGTCCCGGTCCTGGATGTGGCGGCGGTCCTCGCGCAGGTGGACGATGATGCCCGTGGCGCCGGCCATCTCCGCCATGTAGGCGGCGGTCACGGGCTCGGGTTCGATGCCCATTCTGGCCTGACGCAGGGTGGCCACATGATCGACGTTGACAACGAGTACCGGCATTGTATCTTCCTCCGAGTGCGTAATTGCGTAATATCCTCATTGATTAAGACACCTGGGGCGGAATGGCAATAGCAGGGGCGTCGGGGCGGTGTTTTGCATTCGTATTGACGCGCATGCGCGTACACGGTATCCGCTTGTCCTGTTAAGGATATGGACACTCAACCCGGAGCAACGAGTTATGAACGTGTGCATTGTCGGCACCGGCTATGTGGGACTGGTTTCCGCGGCCTGTTTTGCCGAGATGGGAAATAATATCTATTGCGTGGACGTCAACCCCAAGGTCGTGGAGACCCTGGAGAGCGGCAAGGTCCACATCTACGAGCCCGGCCTGGAAGACCTGGTCAAGCGCAACACCGAGCAGGGCCGCCTGAACTTCACCACCGACCTGGGCGAGGGTTTGGATAACGCCGAGGTGGTCTTTATCACCGTGGGCACCCCGCAGCGTGAGGACGGCTCCTGCGACCTCAAGTACGTGGACGCCGTGGCCGCCGAGATCGGCCGGAAGATGACCTCTCCCAAGATCGTGGTGGACAAGTCCACCGTGCCCGTGGGCACCGCCGACCGGGTACGCGGGATCATCGCGGGCGAACTTGAGAAGCGCGGCGAGTCCATCTACTTCGACGTGGTCTCCAATCCCGAGTTCCTCAAGGAGGGCGACGCCCTCAACGACTTCATGAAGCCGGACCGGGTCATCGTGGGCACCGGCGACGAGAACTCGGCCACGACGATCAAGACCCTGTACGCCCCGTTCGCCCGCAGCCGCGAGAAGCTCATCGTCATGGGCGTGCGCTCGGCCGAGATGACCAAGTACGCTGCCAACTGCATGCTGGCCACCAAGATATCCTTCATCAACGAGGTGGCCAACATCTGCGAGCGGGTCGGGGCGGACGTCTCCGAGGTCCGCGTGGGCATCGGCTCGGATTCGCGCATCGGCTACTCCTTCATCTACCCTGGCGTGGGCTACGGCGGTTCCTGCTTCCCCAAGGACGTCAAGGCGCTCATCGACACGGCCGCCGAGTACGGCTACGACGCCCGGCTCATCCGCTCCGTGGACGAGGTCAACAACACCCAGAAGCTCGTCCTGGCCGAGAAGATCAAGGCCTACTTCGAGCCGCAGGGCGGCGTGGCGGGCAAGACCCTGGCCCTGTGGGGCATCGCCTTCAAGGCCAACACCGACGACATCCGCGAGGCCTCGGCCGTCCAGGTCATCAAGGCGTTGACCTCCCTGGGCATGAAGGTTCGAGCCTTCGACCCGGTGGCCAACACCCGGGCCCGCGAGGAGATCGGGCACATAGAGAACCTTGAGATCATGGACAGCCAATACGACGTGCTGGACGGGGCGGACGCCCTGGCCGTGGTCACGGACTGGAACCAGTTCCGTAACCCCGACTTCGAGCGCATCAAGCGCGCCCTGGCCGCGCCCCTGGTCTTTGACGGCCGCAACCTGTACCTGCCCGAGCGCATGGGCAAGGCCGGGTTCGCCTATTTCTCCATCGGCCGCACCCCGGTGGAGTAAGGGGCCGTTTACAGGCATGAAAAAAACTCCCCGTCTCGGCAGAGACGGGGAGTTTTTTTGGTTGGTGTCGAAAACGGTCAGAAGCGGCCCTTGGAGCAGGTCCGGTATTGCAGCTCCTGGAGGATGACCCGTTCGTATTCGGGGTTGTATTCCAGGTCGGTCTGTTCGGCCTGGTCCAGCATCCTGGCAAGTTGTTGCGTTTCTTCCCAGAAGTCCAGGAGTTCGTCATCGGCCAGGCTTTTCACCTGGGCCTCCAAGGTGTCGTGGTCACTGAAATTGGCGTACTGACCCATGCGATATGGCCTGCCTCTTTTCCAAAAGGTGAAAAAAATCAAACATATAGGAACGAAGTGGGACCTACGTTAGCCCTTTATCTCATGACCGTCAACCATACTTTGTGGGCGGACCGATATAAAAAGCCTCAACAATATGTTTTAATTGGCGAAAAAGTGCGGAAAGCGGGGAAGCGGCACCCTTTGCCGGGGCTGTGGGTCGGTTCTTGTCAACGATTTCGAGAGGCTGGATATTCTCATTGACAAAAATGGGCGGGGTTGACAGATTCGGTCCTTGTAAAACCGGGAGCGGCTCACGGCCGTATCCGGATCCTAGACGGGGTAGCCATGAGAACGGAAGTTGAAGACATCATCGATGACGAAGAAGGCGAAGTCGATCAGGAATTGACCCAGCTGGTCACCTTCAGCATCGGCGACGAGGAGTTCGGGGTCAACATCCTCCAGGTCCAGGAGATCATCCGGACCATGGAGATCACCAATGTCCCCCGCGCGCCCGAGTTCGTCGAAGGCGTCATCAATCTGCGCGGCAAAGTCATTCCCATCGTTGACATGCGCCGCCGCTTCGGGCTCCGCTCCAAGGAGCACGACAAGTACACCAGGATCATCGTCATCGAGATCGACATGATCATCGTCGGTTTCGTGGTGGACTCCGTGTCCGAGGTCCTGCGCATCCCGGCCAACTCCGTGCAGCCGCCGCCGCCCGTGGTGGCCGGCATGGACTCCGACTACATCGACGGCGTGGGCAAGCTCGACGACCGCCTGCTGATCCTGCTCGACCTGGATTCGCTTCTGGACAACGAGGAAAAGGAAGCTCTGGGCACCGTCTAGCCCGACAGATACTTGGTGACAAGCCGTCTTGGTCCCGCTAGGGAAGAGGCGGCTTTTCCGTTTTGATTGCCGAGAGGCCGAGGAACCCTTTTCACAGCGAATCCATGCCAGCCACCTATCCCAAGGACATAGCCGACTTCATGAAGGGGGCCGTTGATTCGGTCCGGGTGTTCAAAAGCGGGCCGGGTTCACAAGCCCTGCTGGCCGGGTCCCTGCTGGCCGGCGGGAGCGACGTGGTCCTGGTCGTCCCGGGCGTGGCCGAGTTCAAGGAGATGCAGGCCCTGCTGACCCTGCTGTCGCGTGGCAAGCCGGGCGGCCTGGAGCAGCCCGCCTGGGAGCGGGAATGGGTCTTCCTGCCGCCGTATCATTCGCGCACGCCCGAACCGCAGGGGTGGAGCGAGCGGTGGGCCGCCCTGTACGGGCTGGTCTACCGGGACGGTCCGCGCGGCGTGCTCATGACCGCCGACAACCTGTTGCCGCACTGGCCCGGCGAGACGGTCCTGCGCGAGAACTGGGCCACCCTGACCAAGGGCGAGGAGATGTCCCCGGACATCCTCCTCGAACAGCTCGTCTCCTGGGGATATGTGCGCCGCAAGCTGGTCTCCGACCCCGGCGACATGGCCATGCGCGGCGACATCCTGGACATCCACGCGCCGGGCTACGAACTGCCGTTGCGCCTTGAATTTTTTGGCGACGTGCTTGAGGAGGTCCGGCTGTTCGACCCGTCCTCCCAGCGATCCAAGGCGGATCTGAACGAGGCCGTGCTCCTGCCCGTTGGGCCGGGCATCACTACGCCGGACCGGGCCTTCCGCGCCCGCGACCAATGGGAGAAACTGCGCAAGACCGGCGAGATCACGGCAGCCCAGGAACAGGCACTGTCCGAGCGGCTGGACGCCAACGACGGGTACGTTTGGCCGGGCCTGTACTACGACGCGCCTGTGGGGCTCGAGGACTATCTGCCCAAGGATGCGGCCTGGCTGCTTTCCTCGGGCGGCACCCTGCGGGCCCGGCTCGAGGACCGCGAACAGGCGTGGCGCGACTATTTGAAGGACGAGGAGCGCGACAAGGGCGTCAGTCTGCCCCGGCGGTTCATCATCCGTTCCCACGACGTGGCCCGCAAGGCGTGGAGTTCGGCCCGCCAGTTGGTCTTCGAGGAACTGACCATCGGCCGGGAAAAGACCGGCATCGACCTGCCCGAGACTCCGTACAGCGATTTCACCGACATCTTCTGGCGGCCCGAGGCCACCAGACGGCCGTGGGCCGCTCTCATGACCGGAATCAAGGAGTGGCAGAGCGCGGGCGAGACCACCATCCTGAGTTTCCGCACCCAGCGCTCGCGGACCAAGTTCCTGAACCTGGCCGAGCAGGAGAGCCTGCCCATCACCCTGGAATACGTACCGGACCGCCAGGGACTCTACGCCCTGGTCTCTCCCTTGCGCAAGGGCATGGACATCGGCTGGAACCGGACCCGCGTCCTGGGCGAGGAGGTCATCCAGCCCCAGGCGCCCAGCGCCCGGCCCGGGCGGGACAAGGCCTTCAAGGGGCTGGAGCGGTACGACGACCTGTCCGAGGGCGATCTGCTGGTCCACCGGGACTACGGCCTGTCCCAGTTCGGCGGGCTGCATCACATGTCCATCGGCGAGGGGGCCAACGACTATCTGCTCCTGTATTTTTCCGGCGAGGACAAGCTTTATCTGCCCGTGGACCGGCTCAACCTGGTCCAGCGGTTCAAGGGGCCCGAGGGAGCCAAGCAGCCGTCCCTGGACAAGCTCGGCGGTTCGCGCTGGGCCAAGACCACGGCCAAGGTCCGCAAGGCCATCGAGAAGATCGCCCATGAACTGGTTGAGATGTACGCCTTCCGCCGGGTGGCCAAGGGGTACGGCTACGGTCCGCTCGACGAGATGTACGCCGAGTTCGAGGCCACCTTCGGGTTCGAGGAGACCCCGGACCAGGAAAAGGCCGTGAACGACGTGTTCCGCGACATGGAGAAGCCCGAGCCCATGGATCGGCTGGTCTGCGGCGACGTGGGCTTCGGCAAGACAGAAGTGGCCCTGCGCGCCGCCTTCCGCGCGGCGCTCGAAGGCCGCCAGACGGCCTTGTTGTGTCCAACCACGGTTCTGGCCGAACAACACTACCAGACCTTCACCAGGCGCATGGAGGGATTCCCGGTGCGCGTGGGGCTGCTCAGCCGGTTCGTCACGGCCAAGCGGCAGAAGACCGTGCTCGAGGCCGCCAGCCGGGGAGAGATCGACATCCTCATCGGCACGCACCGCATTCTTTCCAAGGACGTGGAGCTGCCCAACCTCGGCCTGCTCATTCTGGACGAGGAGCAGCGCTTCGGGGTCAAGCACAAGGAAAAGCTCAAGCATTTCCGTCAGAACATCGACGTCCTGACCCTGACGGCCACACCCATTCCCCGGACCCTGCAACTGTCTCTCTCGGGCATCCGCGGCCTGTCGGTCATCGAGACCCCGCCCGTGGACCGCAAGCCCGTGGAGACGGGCATCATGGAGCGCGAGGAGCTGGAGCTCAAGGCGGTCCTGCGCCGGGAGCTGGACCGGGGCGGCCAGGTGTACTGGGTGTACAACAGGGTCAACGGGCTTGAGCGGGTGGCCGATTACGTGCGCGGCCTGGTCCCGGACGCCAAGGTGGGCATGGCCCACGGGCGGATGAGCGAGAAGGGGCTGGAGGACGCCATGCGCGATTTCTGGCACGGCGAGATGGACGTGCTCGTGTGCACCTCCATCGTCGAGTCCGGCCTGGACTTCCCCAACGCCAACACCCTGATCGTGGACCAGGCCCAGCTTTTCGGCCTGGGGCAGCTCTACCAGCTGCGGGGCAGGGTGGGGCGCAGCGAGCGGCAGGCCTATGCGTATTTCGTGGTCCCGTCCATCAAGGATATTTCCGAAATCGTCCGCAAACGCTTGCGCATCATTCTGGACATGGATTATCTGGGGGCTGGATTCAAGGTGGCCATGGAGGACTTGCGGCTTCGAGGCGCGGGCAATATCCTGGGCGAGGCCCAGTCCGGGCAGATCGCCAAGATCGGCCTGGAACTCTTCCTCGAAATGCTCGAGGAGGAGGTTGCCAGACTGCGCGGCGAGGAACACGCCGGGGCGGCGGATACGGAACTGAATTTCGTTTTCGAAGCTCACATTCCGGGCGGATACATCCCGGATTCGCGGGAGAGGCTGCGCTATTACCGGTCCCTTTCCTCGGCCGCCACGGACATGGAACTGTGTGAATACGAGGCCGAGATCCGCGACCGCTTCGGGCCGCTGCCCGAGCCGCTGGACGCCTTCTTCGGCGTGCTGCGCATCAAGCGGACCCTGTCCCGGCTCCAGGCGGCCCGGGCCGAGCTCTATCCGGGCCGGATGGTCATCACCTGGAAGGACAACGCCATCGCGGTCAACCCCGAGAGGCTGATCAGCTGGGTCAACGACCGGGGGGAGGGGACCCGGCTCATTCCTCCGGCCAAGCTGGAAATCCGATACGACGGTGCGCATTCCATGCGGGAGGCGCTGGAGTCCACCGCCGCGGACCTGGAAGGCATGCTCGATGCTCAAACCGTGCCGCCGGGCGGCCCATAACGAGAGAATATGAAACGTCACATAGCGATACTCTTCATTTTTGCGGCCCTGCTGGCCGGATGCTCCGGGGACGCGGACGACATCGGCATCGTGGCCCGGGTCAACGGTTCACCCATCTATCTGAGCCAGCTGGAGTTCCAGCACGACCAGTTCCAGGAGGATAGCGTCGGGGCGTACGTCCCCAGCGTGGCCAAGCTGCGCAGGGAGTACGGTGAGATCCTGTCCGACCTCATCGTCCAGGAACTGGTGGTCCAGGAACTGGCCCGCCGCGACCTGTCGGTGACCGACGAGGAACTGCGCAAGGCCGAAAACACGGTGCGCGGCGACTACCCGGAAGGGGCCTTCGAACAGGTTCTGGTGGAGGAGTACATCGACCTCAAGTCCTGGCGTCGGCAGCTGCGCTATTACCTGGCCCAGAAGAAGTTCTTCCAGTTGGTCCTGCGGCCGCAGATCAAGATCGACTACAAGGAAGCCGAGAAATACTACCGTGACCATATCTCCGATTTCTACCTGGCCGAGAGCCTGCGCATCCTGGTGGTGCGCGGCCCGAGCCGGGAGTTGGTGGTCAAGGCTGTTGAAAAATATCTCAAGGATCACGACCAGATGAACCTGGCCACTGCGTTCGGCGAGGTCGAGACACGGGAGGTGGTGGTCCGCGAAGGCCGGTTGTCCGCGCCCTGGCGCAACGCGCTGACCGGGCTCAAGCCGGGCCAGGCCAGCGACGTGCTCACCGACCGCTTCGGCTTCGAGGCCCTGGTCCTGCTCGAACGCAGCGAGGCCAAGGTTCTGCCTCCGGCCCAGGCCTACCCCCTGGTGGAGGAGGCCCTGCTCGAGAAGAAGATGGAGAACGCCTTCGAGAAGTGGCTCTCCGGGGATCTGGCCAAGGCGGACATTCAGGTCAGCGAACATCTTTTGGAGTCCGCGGCCAAGCCTGGCGACGACGAAGCGAGCGCGCCGGCCGTCATTGCGGAACCCGAGGAGCCGGCGGCGGAAGAGGCCGTGGAACCGCCCCCGGTCGAGGACGACATGAACGGCCAGGAACCGGCCGATGAGGCCATTCCCATGGATCAGCTTGGCACGGACACGGGCATCTGACCGGCCCGTTCGTTGCATAGTCCGCACAAAACGACTAGAATCCGACAACAATTCGGGGGGGAGAAGGGAAATCCGCCTCCCGGATAAGGAGTGAATGCGTGGTAAAAGTCTTTTCCGTGCTTCTGGGAGCCATGCTCCTGATATGTCCTTTGACAGCACAGGCAAAGGATGTGGTCGTGGACCGCATCCTGGTCAAGATCAACGACTCGATCATCACCCAGTACGACCTGGACCAGGCGCTGAAGCCCGTCTACGAGAAGATCAAGGACCGCACGCTCAGCGCAGCGGAGCAGGCCCAGGTGCAGGAGCTGCGCAAGCAGGCCCTGGACAATCTCATCAGCGACAACCTCATCCAGCAGGAGATCAAACGTTTCTCCATCAACGTCTCCGAAGAGAACATGGACAAGGAGATCGAACGGGTCCGCAACGAGCGCGGTCTGACTCTGGAGGAGTTTGAAAAGGTGGTGGCCCAGGACGGCCTGAACATGGATGAGTTCCGGGAAAGGCTCAAGAAGCTGCTCGAGAAGCAGGAGCTCATCGGCCACATGGTCAACAGCAAGGTCGTGGTCACGGACTCGGAGATCCAGGAGGAGTACGACGCCCGCAAGGATGACTATTCCATGGGCAAGATGGTCGAACTGGCCATCATCCTCCTGCCGTCCGACGTCTCCCCGGTGGAGGTCCGCGAGCAGATCACCGGCGGCGAGATGACCTTTGCCGACGCGGTGGCCAAATACAGCGTCGGGCCGGGCAAGGATTCCGGCGGGTCCATCGGCGAACTGAACTGGGTGGACCTGGCCGAAGAATGGAAGAGCTCGCTCGACGGGGTTGCCCAGGGCGGCGTGAGTTCACCGTTGACCATTCAGGGCCACGAGGCGCTGCTTTCGCCGGTCAAAATCAACGAGGATCGCATGGTCCCGCTCGAAGACGTCCGGGACAACATCTACAAGGACCTGATGCAGAAGAAGCGGGAAACCGTGTTCACGGATTATTTCGAGAAATTGAAGAAGAGCGCGGTCATCATCTACATGGACGATTCGCTCAAGCCCGATAACGGAGTATCCCAATGACATTTCAGGAACTCGGCGAAATACTGAAAAACGAGCGGGAGGCCAAGGGGCTGACCATCAAGGCGGTCATGGAGGCCACCAAAATCAGCCGCGTCATCCTCCTCGCCCTGGAAGGCGGCGACCGCTCGGTCCTGCCGCATCCCGTGTACACCAAGGGGTTCGTCAAGAGCTACGCCCGCCTGCTCGGGCTGGACCCGGACGAACTGTCCATGGTCGTGGACCGCGAATACCGGATGGAGCCGCCCGAAGCCGGGGATGTCTCCTACGATGTGGCCCCCAACGCGGAAAAGGCGTTTCAGGATAACGACATGAGCGCGGGTCGTCGCAAGCGGTCCGTGTGGCCCACGCTGCTCGTGGTCCTGGCCCTGGCCGTCGCGGCCGGGATTCTGGTCCTGAACCTGAACAAGGCCAAATTGCCGGGCGGTTCCGACCCCGCGCCCGCCCCGGCCGAGCAGTCCGCGCAACCCGCCGAACCCGGCCCGGCCGCTCCCGAGGCCGTGGTTCCCGAGACCGCGCCCGCCGAGGAGCAGGCCGCTCCCGAAGCCGCACCCGCCCTGGAGCAGGGCGGGGCGGAGGAGACGGAGCAACTGCCTGCGGAAGTGACCGCACCGGCCGCGCCCGCCGAGGCCGAACCCGCGCAGGAGCAGGCCGTGGCGCCTGTTCCGGCGCCCGCCCGGGACGAGGTCGTGGACGAGGAGGCCGCCATTACCCAGGAGGGTGCGCCCGACGAGCCGAAATACGACCATGTGCTGATCATCCGCGCCACCACCGACAAGGGGTGCTGGATCGGCGTCTGGCGCGGCGAGGAAACCCAGATGGCCCGCGACTTCGTCCTGCGCAGGGGCGAGCCCCTGCGGCTGATGTTCAACAGCCCGCGCCGCATCCGTATCGGCAACGTCTCCGGCGTGACCGTGACCTACAACGGACAGCCCTACGCCCTGGACGACGCCAAGGGCAACATCCAGACCATCACCTTCGGCATGTAGCCGGAGCTTCACGGCCCGCGCGCGGACGGACGACATGAGCGCCACCGAGAAAGCCCTCGTACTCAAGACCGGGCGTTTTCGAGAGGCCGACGTATGGGTCCGGCTGCTGACACCCACCCGCGGGGTGTTCAACGGGTTCGCCTTTGGCGGCAGCCGCTCGCGCCGCCGCTTCGTGGGTTGCCTCGACCCCCTGAGCCACGTCCTCTTCACCATCGGCACCAACAAGACCGGCACCTATACCGTCCTCGAAGAGGGCAGTCTGCTGCACAATTTTCCCGAGGTCCGCAAGGACCCGGCCAAGACCGGTCTGGCCGTGAACTGCGTCAAGTTCGTGGAGGCGGTGGAGATCGACCCGGCCGACGCCAAGCCCGCCTACGAGCTGCTTCTCGAGACTCTGTACATGCTCGACGAGAGCGGTGGGCACAGCGACTTCACGCCGTGGCTTTTTCGGGCCAAGCTGGCCTTCGAGATGGGCTTCACGCCCGACTTCCTGGCCTGCGGGGTGTGCGGCCGCCCCCTGTCCTGCGAATGCGGCCACCGCTTCGGCGTGGAACGGGGCCAAGTGGCCTGCCGGACTTGTCTTTCGGACGGGAAACCGTTAGAGGGACTTGCTCGGCCGATTTCCGCAGGGGTCCTGCGCGTCCTGGACTGGATTCAGCACAGCAGGCCGTCCGATTGGGCCGCGGTGACCATGGACGGCGAGGTACGCCGACAGGTCAGTCAATTGATCGAACTTTTCGTCGCCTACCACCTGGGCCTGTCCTGGGAGGGCGGCATGTATAAAAAGGTATGAGTTGGAGCCAACAATGAATTTTCAGGAAGTCATACTGAAATTACAGAATTTCTGGGCGGATTACGGGTGCGCCGTGGTCCAGGCCATGGACATCGAGTGCGGGGCGGGGACCTTCAACCCCTCCACCTTTTTCCGGGTCATCGGCCCCGAACCGTGGAAGACCGCCTATGTGGAGCCTTCCCGCCGTCCGACCGACGGCCGATACGGGGAGAATCCGAACCGTCTGCAGCACTACTACCAGTTCCAGGTCATCCTGAAGCCGTCCCCGGACAACGTCCAGGAACTGTACCTCGAGAGCCTGAAGGAGATCGGCATCGACGCGGCCGCCCACGACATCCGGTTCGTGGAGGACGACTGGGAATCCCCGACCCTGGGCGCCTGGGGCCTGGGCTGGGAGGTCTGGCTCAACGGTATGGAGGTCACCCAGTTCACCTATTTCCAGCAGGTCGGCGGCATCGACCTGAAGCCCGTGTCCGTGGAGATCACCTACGGCCTCGAGCGGCTGTGCATGTATCTGCAGGAGAAGGAGTCGGTCTACGATCTCATGTGGAACAACGAGATCACCTACGGCAACGTCTACCACCAGAACGAGGTGGAGATGTCCAAGTACAACTTCGAACTGTCCGACGCGGACATGCTCTTCGACCTGTTCAACAAGTTCGAGGGCGAATGCCTGAAGCTGTGCGAGGAGGGACTGCCCTGGCCCGCCTACGACTACTGCCTGAAGTGCTCCCATTCCTTCAACCTGCTGGACGCCAGGGGGGCCATCTCCATCACCGAGCGCGCCACCTACATCGGCCGTGTGCGCAACCTGGCCTCGAAGATCGCCAGGCTCTACGCCGACCAGCGGGAAGAGATGGGCTACCCCATGCTCAAGAAATAAGCGACGCCTTCGTCACGCAATAGATTACACAAGAGAAGAACAATGGCCGAATTCATTCTGGAAATCGGAACCGAGGAAATGCCCGCCCGCTTCGTCCCCAAGCTGGCGGCCGAGCTTGAGGAGGCCTTTGCCAAGGCGCTCGCCGAGTCCATGGTCGAGAACGAGGGGGTCAAATGCTACGCCACCCCGCGCCGCATCACCGCCCACGTGCCGTCCCTGGCCCTGACCCAGCTGCAGGAGGAGGAGACCGTCACCGGGCCCCCGGTGCGCATCGCCTATGACGATGACGGCAATCTGACCAAGGCGGGCCAAGGCTTTGCCAAGACCCAGGGCGTGCCCGAGGACGCGCTGTTCAGGATGGAGACCGGCAAGGGCGAGTATCTGGCCGCCAAGAAGATGGTCGGCGGCGGCAAGACCGTGGACATCCTCCCCGATATCTGCCGCAAGTCCATCGAATCCCTGTCCTTTCCCAAGAGGATGCACTGGGGTAATTACGATTTCACCTTCGGCCGTCCCGTGCGCTGGCTTCTGGCCCTGCTCGACGCGGACGTGGTCGAATTCACGGTGGAGAACCTGACCTCCGGGCGCGAGACGCGCGGCCACCGGGTCATGGGCCCGGGCCCGTTCTCCGTGGCTTCCACGGCCGACTATTTTTCCGTTGTCCGCGACCTGTGCAAGGTGGTCATCGACCCGGTCGAGCGCCGCGAGACCATCGTGACCGCGGGCAACCGGCTGGCCGAAGCCCTCGGCGGCAGGATCGTCTGGAACGACGGGCTGCTGGACGAGGTGGCCAACCTGGTGGAATACCCCAAGCCGCTCATCGGCGATATCGATCCGCGCTACCTGGAACTGCCGCGCGAGGTCCTGCTGACCTCCATGCAGTCCCACCAGAAATCCTTTGGCGTGGAAGGGGCCGACGGCAAATTGCTGCCCCATTTTCTGACCACCCTGAACCTGGAGCCTCTGGACGTGGCCCTGGTCAAGAAGGGATGGGAGCGGGTGCTCAAGGCCCGCCTCGAGGACGCCCGCTTCTTCTGGGAGGCGGACTGCAAGGTCGAGTTCGACACCTGGCTCGCGAAGCTGGACAACGTGGTCTTTCTCGGGCCTCTCGGCTCGGTGGGCGACAAGTCCCGGCGCATCGAGACCCTCTGCCGCAAGCTGGCCGAGACCCTGGACGCGTCCAAGTCCATCCTGCCCGGTGAGATCGGACAGTATGCCCGGGCCGGGCGGCTGGCCAAGGCGGACCTGGTGTCCGAAATGGTCATTGAGTTCGACTCCCTGCAGGGCAAGATGGGCGGCATTTACGCTGAGCGCGCGGGCCTGGGCGAGATCGTCTCCCAGGGCGTCTACGAGCAGTACCTGCCCGCCGGTCCGGACACCCCGGTGCCGTCTTCCCTGTCCGGCGCGCTGGTCTCCATGGCCGACAAGGCCGACACCATGGCCGGCTGCTTCGGCCTGGGCAAGGTGCCCACCGGGGCCAACGACCCATATGCCCTGCGCCGCTGCGCCCTGGGCATCGCCAGGATCATCATGGAGCACGGGTTGGACGTGGACCTGGAAACCTTCCTCAGGGACGCCCAGGAGGCATACTCCGGCGTGAAGTGGAAGGTGGAGCAGGGCGAGGCCCTGGACAAGCTCATGGATTTCTTCGGACAGCGGCTGCGCGCCCTGTTCACCGGCCAGGGGTTCGACACCCGCGTGGTGGACGCCGCCCTGGGCGCCGGGTTCCGCGACATCCGCACCTTCAAGGCGCGGCTCGAGGCGCTGGCCGAGTTCAGCCGTGGCGAGGGCTTCGAGCAGAGTGTCCTGACCTTCAAGCGCGCCGCCAACATCATCCGCAAGCAGGGTGACGAGGCGGGCGAGCCGTTGACCGGCAGCTATGACGCGGACCTGTTCGAGGACGAGCACGAGACCGCCTTCGGCGCCAAGCTCGACGAACTGGCCCCGCGCTTCGAGGACCTCTGGGAGAGCGGCGACTTCGGCGGCCTGTTCGGCCTGCTCGGGGAACTGCGTCCGGCCGTGGACGGCTTCTTCGACAACGTCATGGTCATGTGCGATGCCAAGGATGTCCGCCTGAATCGGCTGAATCTGCTCAAGGGACTGGTGGACCGGTTGGGCCGTCTGGCCGACTTCAACGCCCTGCAGGTGTAGCGGCGGTTGAGAAAAGTCTTGACATCGGACGGGGAGTCCATATAAAAGGCACTCCCTTCGGGAAGAATTGCAAAACAAACGCTTTTTAATGCGATAATAAATCGATCAGGAGAAATTACCTTGGCCAATCACAAATCCGCCCTGAAGAGGCACCGTCAGAGCTTGAAGCGTCGCGCCCGCAACCGCGTTTCCAAGACCCGCATCAAGAACACCGTCAAGGCCGTTCGCGTCGCCATCGAGGAAAAGGACACCAACAAGGCCCAGGAGGCCCTGAAGGAAGCCAGCTCCGTGCTGGACCGCGCCGCCCGCAAGAACGTGATCCACGCCCGCCAGGCCCAGCGCCGTATCGCCCGGCTCCAGGCTGCGGTCAACAAGATCGCGGAATAGTTTCTTTTCTCATTGTTTTCTTCAGCCCGCCGCACGACATGTGCGGCGGGCTTTTTGCGTTGGATCGGAGTAATCGGGGCAGGGCGGCTAGCGTCCCTCGTCGGCCAGTTCGCGCAGCCGGTCCATGTCGAGGATGGTGATCTCCCGGCCCTTGATGTCGATCAGCCCCTCCTCGGTAAAGCGCTTGAAGATGCGCGACAGGGTCTCCTGGATGGTCCCGAGGTACAGAGCGATCTGGCCTTTGGGCAGGTCCAGGCGGAAGGTGTCGGAGTCGGTGGACGAGCGCAGGAGCAGGAGGTGGGCGGCCACCCGGGCCGGGGTCTCCTTGAGGCTGAGATCGTCGATCTTGTTGACCAGGATGCGCAGCCGCTGGGAGAGCATGGCCATCATCCGCATGGCCAGGTCCGGGTCGTCGCGCAGGATGTCGCGGAAGCCGCCGCGCGCGAAGAACAGGGCCTCGCACGGCTCCACGGCCTCGCATTGGGCCGGGAAGGTCCCGCCCTCGAAGACCGGCACCTCGCCCACGGCCTCGCCCGGGCCGAAGACGTGCAGGATCTGCTCCTTGCCCGCCGGGGAGGTCCTGAAGACCTTGACCCGGCCCGTAATCGGCGAATAGAACCCGTCGGCCGGGACATCGGCCAGGAACAGGGTTTCGCCCTTGTCGTACCGTTTGATCACGGCGAGATCGGCCAGCTTGGCCAGTTGGTCATCGGGCAATCCCCGGAAAAAAGTCGTTTCCCGCACGGCGGCCAGTTTGTCCATACCGTCATTTCTCCCTGTTTTTTTCAGTGCTGCGGATAATTTGATCTAAGTCATGGCCGAGGTCAAAAGGATTGTCCATAGTGGGGCCATGGAAAACGGAACCCTGAAGCCATACCGCCTGATCCCGCCCGTCACGGCCCTGCTCCTGCTCGGGGCGCATGGCCTGCGTTTGGGCGACTTCGGCCTGGCCGCCTCCCTGGCCCTCCTGGCCGGGCTGCTCTGCGCACGGCGAGCCTGGGCGCGCCCGGTGGCCGTGGCCGCGCTGCTGTGGGGCGGATTCGTCTGGGCGCGGGCCACGGTGGACTTCATCGCCTTTCGCCAGGCCTTCGATCTGCCGTGGCAGCGGCTGGCCTGGATCATGGGCGGGGTCATCCTCATGGATGGCCTGGCCTTGATGGTCCTCCTCGGCCGGGGGCTCGACCGTTGGTTCGACCGCGACAGGGAGTGGGCCGTCCCCCGCGCGGCCATGTTCCTGCTCACCGTCTTCGGCCTGGTCATGGCCCGCGCCAAGGTGGATTTCCCCATCCTGCTGGCTGACCGCTATCTGCCCGGCTGGGGCTGGCTCGAAATCTTCCTGCTTGGCTGCTACGCCCAGTGGATCGGCTCGATGATGCGTACCCCCAAGGGGCACAGGATGGTCCGGCCGCGCATCTGGGGGCTGTTCTCGGCCGTATTCTTCCTACAGCTCGCCCTGGGGCTTCTGGGCATGGACCGCATGCTCATGACCGGGACCCTGCATCTTCCGGTCCCGGCCTTGATCGCTGCCGGACCGGTCTTTCGCGGGGGAGGGTACTTCATGCTCGTTCTGTTTGGCGCGACCCTGCTCCTGGTCGGCCCGGCGTGGTGCAGCCATTTGTGCTATATAGGAGCCTGGGACGACGCCATGAGCCGTCTCGGACCGAGGCCCGCCCCGTCCAACGTCTTGCGTTCCCTGAGCCTCCTGGGCCGGGGAGCGACCCTGGTCCTGGCCGTGGGAGTGGCCTGGGGGTTGCGTGTCCTCGGCGTGCCGGGCGCGAGCGCCGTGCTCCTCGGAGCCGCCTTCGGACTCGTGGGCGTGGGCGTGATGGTGTTCGTGTCGCGCGGGCGGGGCATGATGGTCCACTGCACCGCCTTCTGCCCCATGGGGCTGGTCGGCAATGTCCTGGGGCGCATTTCGCCCTGGCGCATACGCATCGGCGCGGACTGCACCGGATGCGGGGCGTGCTTCTCCCGCTGCCGGTACAACGCCCTGGACGAGGGCAGGGTGGCCCTGGGCCGCCCGGCTCTGTCCTGCACCCTGTGCGGGGACTGCGTGTCGGCCTGCGCGCATGGGCGGATAGGCTATGTCTTTCCCGGTCTTTCCCGCGAAACCGCCCGGGCGGCGTTCATCGTCCTGGCGGTCAGCCTCCACGCCGTGTTTCTCGGTGTGGCCAGAATATAGAACTATAAGGAAAAAGAGAGGATAGAGAAATGATACACCAGCGCAAGATGATCACCATCAACGAGGAACTGTGCAACGGCTGCGGCCAGTGCGTGCCCGCCTGCGCCGAAGGGGCCCTGGCCATCGTCGACGGCAAGGCCAAGTTGGTCAAGGAAATCTACTGCGACGGCCTGGGCGCGTGTCTGGGCGACTGCCCCACGGGCGCGCTCAAGGTGGAGGTCCGCGAGGCCGCCGATTTCGACCCCGAGGCCGTTACCGAGCACCTCAAGGCCCAGGGCCGCGAGGTCCCGGACCACATGCCCGCTCCCGAGTCCCTGCGGGTGAGCTCGCCCAAGCCTCCGGCGGGCGGCTGCCCCGGCGCGGCACTCAAGACCATGACCCCGTGCGGCCAGGCCAACATCCCCACGGCCCAGGCCGGCGGCTCGGCCCTGTCCCACTGGCCCGTGCAGCTGCGCCTGGTGCCGCCCAACGCCCCGTTCCTGAAGAATGCGGACCTGCTCCTGACAGCGGACTGCGTGCCCGTGGCCATGCCGAGTTACCACGGCGAGTACGTCCCGAACCGGGTGGTCCTCATGGGCTGCCCCAAGTTCGACAACCAGATGGAGTACGTGGACAAGCTGGCCGGGATCATCGCGGAAAACGATCTCAATTCCATCACCGTCATGGAGATGGAAGTGCCGTGCTGCTCGTCCATGAGCGTCATCCTGAACGAGGCGGTCAAGCGCGCGGGCAAGGGAGTGCCCACGGAGCGCGTGACCGTGAGCCGTACCGGCGCCGTGCTGCGGACCGTGCCCCTGGAATTTGATGTTTAAGGAGTAGTCTATGAAGAAGATTGAATTATTCGAAGTCCATGGATTCAAGGATTTGACCTTCTCGAACTATCTGGTACACGAGTCCGAGTTCATGAAGGTGATCAATTTCAACTTCCGGGCCGGGCAGAAGCTGCCCGTGCACTCCCATGACCTGGAAGGGGAGTTGACCTTGACCATCCTCGAGGGCGAGGGCGAGTTTCTGGGCGCGGACGGCGCGTCCATGCCCGCCCGCCCCGGCGACGTCCTGGTCTCCGAGATCGCCGAACCCCACGGCGTCCGAGCGATCACCGACATGCGGGTCCTCGTAACCATAGCCCCCCCGATCTGATATGGATATTAAAGAATACATCGACACGCTGCCCAAGAAGGCCGCCCGCCCGCGTCCGGACGGCACCTACACCGTGCTTCCGCGCATGCGCCACGGCAAACTGGACGCCGCCCGGCTGGCCGTCATCAGCCGGGTGGTGGAGGCCAACAACCTGCCCGGCATACGCATCACCGCCGGACAGCAGGTGCTCATCGACGGCGTTTCCGAAGACCGGCTCAAGGCCGTGGTCGAGGCGTTGGGCGAAGTGGGCCCCGCCTACAAACATAACGCCCAGGGATGCCTCGGCACCGGCGGGTGCAAGCTCGGTCAGCAGGATTCCCGGGCCGCGGCCGCGCGGCTGTCCGAGCTGCTCGAAACCTTCGACATGCCGTGCAAGGTCAAGGCCGGTGTCTCCGGCTGCCCCATGTGCTGCGCCGAATCCATGGCCCGTGACGTGGGGCTTTTCGGCAAGAAGGGCGGCTGGACCGTGTCCTTTGGCGGCAACGCGGGCAAGCGCGTGCGCTGCGGGGACATCCTGGCCGAGAACGTGTCCGGGGACGAGGCCTTTGCCATCATCGCCAAGGCCCTGGCCTTTTACGCCGACAACGCCAAGAAGAAGGAACGGACCGCCCGGTTCGTGGAACGGGTCGGCCTCGACGCGCTCAAGCGGGCCGCGCTCGGCGAGGACTGATCGCGGAAGAGTGGAGGCTGTCACACCGGAGGATATCGCCATAAGGCGATTTCGCGATGTGGCAGCCCCCTCCCGAATCGTCGTTTTCGCCCCGAGGGCGTCAGCACTGGCGGAAGGACTCCAGGGACAGGCCGTGGCGTCGGATGTGCGCGTAGAGCGTGACGCGGGATACGCCGATCTTTTTCGCCGCCGCCTGGACGTTGCCTTTGGTGGTATGCAGGGCGTCGAAGAGTCGCTGTTTGTCCATTGCCGTTCTGTCTGCGGCCCTGGCGGGCATGGCTTCGTGCTTCCTGTCGCCGTATTCGGGATTCGGCGCCATCGGATGGGCCGGCTGGCCCGGGCGACGGAGTTCGGGCAGCATATCTTCGCTGATGACAGGGCCGTCCGCCATGACCGCCGTGCGTTCGATCAGGTTTTCCAGTTCCCGGATGTTCCCCGGCCAAACGTATTCCTCAAGGCGGCGCATGGCCCCGGGCGTGAAGCCCGTCAGTTCCTTGCCGAGGGATCGGGCCATTTTTCCGAGGAAGAATTCCGCAAGCAGGCGGACGTCGCCTTCGCGCCGCCGCAACGGCGGGACATCGATGACCAGCACGTTGAGCCGGTAATACAGGTCGTGGCGGAATGTCCCGTTTTCCACGCTCTCGGCGAGATTACGATGGGTCGCCGCCACCACGCGGACATCCACCCGGCGCGACCTCTTGCCGCCGACGCGGGTCACTTCCCCCTCCTGCAGGACGCGGAGCAGGCTGGCCTGGGTGGCCAGCGGCATGTCGCCGATTTCATCGAGAAACAGGGTGCCCCCGTCGGCGAGTTCGAATTTGCCCGGTGCCCCTTGGCGCGCCGCCCCGGTGAAGGCCCCGGCCTCGTAGCCGAAGAGTTCGCTCTGCACCAGATCGCGAGGGATGGCACCGCAGTTGATGACGATGAACGGTTGTTGATTTCTGGCGCTGGTATTGTGTATCGCCTGGGCGAACAGTTCCTTGCCCACGCCGCTTTCGCCGAGAATCAGCGTGGTCATGGAGTTTTCGCTGGCTTTTTGGGCCAGCCTGATGGATTTGCGGGTTGGCTGGGCGTCGCCGAGGATGTCGGAGAAGCGGTAGATCGCCTTGGCCCGGGTCATCCGGTTGGTCAGTTGGTTTACCCTGCGGCTCTCCCGGAGGGTCAGACAGAGGCCGCCCTCGGGAACGGGGGAGGAGGAATACAGGCACTGCAACGGGGTGCCGTTGGCCAGTTGCAGGGTACATTCACTGTCCCTGGTTTGTTCGCCGTACCTGGGGAACAGACCCGCATCCACGGACTCGGCCACTTCGGAGAGATGCCTGCCCGTCACGTCGCCGGTGACGTGGAACAGCCGCTTGGCGTACTTGTTCATCATCCGAATGCCGCCGGCGTCGTCCAGGACGACCACTGCCTCGCCGAGGATGTCCATGACGGTCCTCGTCTCCTGCAGCAGATGCTTCAAACGCATTTGTTCGGTGACCGCCTTGGCCGCGGCGATGACCAGACCGAAGGCGTGGTGGTTGAAGCTGTCCCGTTCCATGGTCATGGAGAGCGTGCCGACCAGGTTGTTGCGGTGGTCGAAGATCGGCGCTGCCGAGCAGGACCAGCCATCAAAGTACGAGTTGTAGTGTTCGCAGCCGAGCACGCAGGTCGCCTGTCGCTCCACCCGGCAGATTCCCATGGCGGTAGTCCCTTCGATGGCCTCGCCGCAGACCAGCCCCCTCATGGGGCTGGTGGCGCCGCGCCCGAAGCCGAGTCCGTCGCCCAATGTATGGATATAAACCCCGTTGGTGTCCGTCAGGATAATGCAGTTGCTGGTGGGCTGGATGTTGCTGAGCAACTCCTCCATGACCGGTCCGGCGGTGGAGAGGAGAAACTCGTTGCGCTTGAGGATGCGCTCCATTTCCGTATTGCTCAAGTGCACCGAAGGCAGCCCCGAGATGGGGGCGTTGCCTTCGCGGGACCGGTTCCAGGAGCGGAGCACATGTGGCCGGATCAGTGAAGGATCGATTTCGCTTCCGGTATGAAAGGCCGACCGAGCCTCATGAATCTTTTTCCATAAAAGGGCGTGTGACACGCCGGGAGAAGTGAATTCGCTGTAACAGTCCTTCTGGTTCGACCTTTCAAAAGGGACCAGGAGCTCGTCTTCGTATCGCCTGCGATCGCCTTTGGAAGCAGAGACATGCATGACCCCCTCCTCGTTGGGTTTTCCAAAGATCAGCCAATCCTCCGCAAGAGGCCCGCCGCTTGACCTCAAGAATTGGTTTTTCGGACCCAGCATAACTGTAAAAAGTTTTGGATACAAGCCGATACGGGATTAAGCCGGAGTGCATGCGGCGCGCCAGTCACTGGATAGCCGTGAAGGGTCGGCATCGCGGTCCGCCAGGCGATGGCGTCGCGATGCCGACCCTCGGGGCAGTGACCGAATCATGCCGTGGCTTCGTTCCTTTTGAGGCTCGCCAGGGCGAGAATGACGCCCAGGACTATGCCCAGCGCGGCGGCGAAGAGTACACGCAATTCGGGAGGGAGCAGGAAGGTGATGGTGTGCGCTGGTATCCAGAAGAAAGGAATGGTTTTTTTGAATACGAATCCCCAGACCATGTTCCAGTCTATGTCGCCCAGCAGTTTGCTGATGTGTATGGGGGAGAAAAAGCCCAACAGGGAGCCGCCGGTCTTTTCGATGTGCATGGACACCACTCCGTGCGCAAGCATGAACAGGGGAGCGAACAGGATGTTCATCAATGCGCTGATGGAGAAGGCCAGCCCAAGGCGGGTCGCGAAGTCCCCGTCGGCGAGCGCGTCGGGAGGGAGCGAGAACCCGAGTCCCATGAGGAAATTCGGCGTTCCCGTGGCGTAGACGATGAAGGCGGTATGAATGACCAGGCCGATGCTTCCCCAGACGAGGCATCGCGGCATCAGGCCGAATGTCCGGTGGGTATAGCGTTTCGTGGCTATGCGCAGGGCGACCATTTCGCCGAGGGTGCCGAGGATGGCGAATTTGAGGAAGCTCATGATAAACGGGTGCGCCTCGGCGAACCCGCCCAATGCGGGCACGGCATCCGGCACCGCGGTGAACAGTAAAATGGCCGATACGACGGCTGCTGCGGCGATGAGGTCGGTGAATTTCATCTTTTTGGTCTCCTTCGGAAAAGCTTTTCACGGAGAGGGGAGGCCGGGCTGCTTGTCCCGTGCATGTCGCGGAACGGACGTCCGTTCCCGCAGGGAGCCGCCATCGGAATGAAAGGGGGCCCGCGTTCGCGGCTTGGCCAAGCGGGCCCGCCCTTCATTCCTTGCCGGACAGGGCAGTTACTGATTGTATCCCCGCGTTAAGGAACCGGAGTGCCTACCAGCACCTGTTATACAGTCCCACGACGTCCTGCAGGTTCGGCACCCTCGGGGTGGTCACGGTGGAGACCTCGTTGAGCGCGTCCTTGGACATGGGTTCGATATCCTTGGTATCGACCGTGGTCCCCATCATCGTGGCCACCTGGGTGATGGTCCTGGGGATGCCCACCAGATCGTTGAGCCGCTGGATCGCTTCCACGCCCGCGTCTTCCGGGTTGTTCCCGAGTTCGGTCATTCCGCTCAACCGGGCGATCTTGGCCATCTTTTCACGACAGACGACCTTGTTGTAATCCAGCACCGTGGGCAGGCAGACCGCGTTGGCGAAGCCGTGGGCGAAATGGTAGAAGGCGCTCAGGGGATGGGCCATGGAGTGGACCAGTCCCAGCCCCGCATTGCTGAAGGCGATGCCCGCCATGGTCTGGGCGTAGGCCATTTTTTCCCGCGCCTCCATGTCGTTGCCGTTGCCCACGGCCCTTCCCAGGTACTGGAAAATCAGCTCGATGGCTCCCAGGGCCAGGGCGTTGGTGTATTCCATCGCGCCGATGGACAGATACGCCTCGACGGCGTGGGTCATGGCGTCCATGCCGGTGGAGGCGGTGATGGCCGGAGGCAGGCCGACCATGAGCATGGGGTCGATGACGGCCACATTGGGCAGCAACCGCCCGTCGAGAATGACCATTTTCCAGGGATGATCGTCCCGGGTGTTGGTGATGATCGCGGCGCAGGTGGACTCGGAGCCGGTCCCGGCCGTGGTGGGGATGGCTATGTAAAAGGGCAGGGGGGCCTTGAGCAGGCCCATGCCCCGGTAGCTTTCGATGGGGGCGCCGCTGGTGGCCAGGATTCCGCAGGCCTTGGCCGCGTCCATGGAACTGCCGCCGCCAAGCCCGATCAGGCAGTCGCACCCTTCCTTTTGGTACAGGCTGAACGAGTCTTCGGCATTCCGTTCGTTGGGATTGGGTACGGTCTCGTCGTAGACCGCATAGGCGATGCCCTCGCTCTCCAGAACATCCGTCACCTTCTTGACCAGGCCGACTTTGACAACCCCCTTGTCCGTAACGATCAACGGTTTCTTCAAGCCCTGCATCTTGATGGATTCAGGAACCTTGCCGAGTGCGTCGACGCCGGTGAAGATCATGTTGGCCAGTTGAAACGCAGTAATCATAGCTTGCCTCATGGTGTTAAAGGATTACGTACTCGTGGTTCATGGGCGATCGGTCATCCGGCTCGGCCTGCGCGTTGCCCGGCGGACGGCGCGCGGGGAGCCCCCCCTATATGGCTTGCAAGGCTTCGAGAACCCTGTCCGGCGTGGCGGGAAGTCTGTAGATTCTTGCACCGCAGGCATCGCGAATGGCATTTATCACGGCCATGTGGGGATTGACCATGGGGCCTTCCCCGGCTCCGGAGGCGCCGAAGGGACCGTGTTCCCGCAGGTTGTTCTCAAAGTATTCTACCTCCATGGAGTCCGGAATGCTCTCGATGTACGGGAATCCCGCGCCGATCATGGTGGAATGCTTCTTGATGTCCTCGAAGTCCTCGCTCAGCGCCAGGCCGATGCCCTGGGCTATGCAGCCGTATATCTGTCCGTCCACGGCGAGCCGGTTGTTGATGGCGCCGAGATCGGCGACACAGGAGAACCGGTCCACCTTGACCTTTCCTGTGGCGACTTCCACGGACACCTCGGCCTGGTAGATGGTGTACATGCAGTTGACGAACGGGGTGCCCAGGCCGGTTTCCGGGTCGCAGACGCTGCCCATGGAACTGTAGGAGCCGTCGAAGCGGGTCGGTTTTTCGGCGGCCATGGCTTCTTCATAGGTCATGAAGGTGCCGTCCGGTTTACTTAAGGCCTCCATCATGGCCTTGCAGGCCGCCTTCAGGGCGCTGCCGACCACGACCTGCGAACGGGACGCGCCGGCCGGGCCCGCCGGGGGCTGCTTGGACGAGTCGGGCCAGCTGAAACGGATTTTCTCCACCGGGACGCGCATGGGGCGCAGCGCCTCGTGGGTGGTGCCCACCGCGCCGATGTCCGCGCCCTGGCCGTGGTCCTCCCATGAGCAGCCCAGGGTGACGCCGTTGTCCGGATCGTACTGGATGAAGACTTCCGCCGAGTCCACGCCGTCCGCGCCCGCGCCGTAGACGCCCACGGCAATGCCCACGCCTCTTTTGATCTCGTCGGTGGATTCCTTGGCGGTGCGTTTCTTCGCCTCCTGATACTTGGGGCGCAGCGCTTCGAGCAACTGGGGCAGGGCGATAACGTCGGGTATGGCGCCGGTGGGTGTCGTGGCCCCTTCGCGGTAGCAATTGGCATAGCGGAATTCCAGCGGGTCCTGGCCCAGCTTGTAGGCCATTTCGTCAACCAGCGTTTCGCCCGCGAAAACGGATTGCACGCCTCCGAATCCCCGGAACGCCGCGCCCCAGGCGTGGTTGGTGCACACGGTGCGTCCCATGCCCCGGATGTTCGGGATATCGTATCCCGCGCCGATGAACTGGATGCCGCGTCCCGTCAGGACGCTGCCCATTTCACAGTAGGGGCCGTGGTCCACGGAGTAGTCGTGCTCCATGGCCAGGATGCGGCCGGTCTTCCTGTCCGCGGCCATGCGGGCGGAGATGTGGAACGGCGACCGCTTGCCGGTATAGGTCATCTGCTGGAAGTAGTTGTAGCGCAGGAAACAGGGGCGGCCGGTGGCCAGCACGGCCACGCCGACCAGGGCTTCCGAGGTCGGGCTCAACTTGTAGCCGAACGTCCCGCCCATGGGGTTGGATGCCAGGGCGATCTGGTCCGGAGTCAGGCCCATTCCCTCGGCGATCATGAAGGCGTGCAGGTGCACGGCAATGGATTTGCTGTGGATGTGCAGCAGGCCGTCCTCGCCCTTGAACGCAAAGGAGACGTCCGGTTCGATGGGCATGTGGGGCTGGCGGCTGGTGACGAAATCGCCCTGCACCACGGCCACGTCGTCGCGCTTGAAGATCGGGCCCGTGTCGTCGCCCTTGATCAGGGGCTGGGTGAAATACACGTTGGGGGTGCCGGGATGGATTTCCATGGCGTCGTCGGCCATGGCTTCCGGGGCGCTGAGATAGGCCGGAAGGGGATCGAGACGGACGACCACCTCCCTGGCCGCGGCTTCCGCTTCCTCCCGGCTGTCCGCGCAGACCAGGGCCAGCACGTCACCATACTGGAACACCTTGGTGTCGTTGATGATCGGCCGTTCCCAACCGTCGCCCTTGTGGTAGGGGCTCTGGACCAGGCCGAAGATGCGGTTCTTGCCCTTCACGTCCTTGGCCGTGAGGACCGCGACGACTCCGGGCATGGTCTCGGCCTTGGCGGTGTCGATGCTCAGGATGTCGGCGTGGTGCGCTTCGGCCTGGACCAGGGCGATGTGCAGGGTGTCGTCGGGGAGCTTCAGGCCGAGATCCGCGCCGTAGTCCAGCGTGCCGGTGATCTTGGCCTCGGCGGTGGGCCGGGGATATTTGGAGCCCCAGATGCGTCCGTCCTCGGGCATCTTGAATTCGAGGCTCTCCGCCGGAGCGTCGCCCCTGATAACCTCGGCCGCGGCCATGACGGCGTCGACCAGCGGCTTGTAGCCGGTGCAGCGGCAGGCGTTGCGGTGTTTCTGGAACCAGTTGCGGACATCGTCCCGGCTCGGGCTGTCGTTGACGTCCAGCAGCCCCTTGGCGGACACGATGAACCCCGGAGAGCAGAAGCCGCATTGCGCCGCGCCGTGTATTGCCCAGGCCTTTTGCAGCGGGTGCAGGGCACCTGGCTTGCCGATGCCCTCGATGGTGGTGATGTTGGCGTAGTCGGGAACCCGCTTCATTTTGGTTATGCATGACCTGACGACCTTCCCGTTGAGAATCACGGAGCAGGCGCCGCACTGGCCTTCCCCGCACCCGACTTTTGTGCCCGTCAGATGCAACTGCTCTCTGAGCACCTCGGCCAGGGTCGTGTCGGACTGGGTGAAAACGTTTGTTTCCACGCCATTGATGTACATTCTTTTCTGAAACAGTGAACTCATGTGGCACCTCGTTTTTCGGAAGAGAAAGCAACAGCTGTGCCATGAGGGGGGAACGTGTATATGCGTCGTTATTCAAGAAGGTTATGACGTTTTCGTTTTGTGTAAAGCGAGTTGCTTCCAATGTTCAGGTCAGGGTTTACATGTAAATTTCCGTGTAAAGCTGTACACCTCCACGCTACTGGAACGGGTGCGCCGTCTATCCTCCCTCGCCCCGCCCCTGCCGGGGGATGGACGACGGGATTCAGACCGCCGTTTTTTCGTTAACGACTGGATATCATTGAGCCGAAATGGTAGGCGCGGTATTGCGCTGACGCAAAAACATGGGTAGATATAAAATGATTTCACTCAATGAAGGAGCATCATTTGCGGGTCATCATCATAGGCGCCGGCGAGGTCGGCTACCATCTCGCTCAGCGGCTGGCGGTGGAGAACAAGGAAGTCGTGGTCGTGGACACCAGCGACGAGGCTTTGCGCAAGGTGGCGGAGAGCTCGGACGTCCAGACCATCAAGGGCTCGGGGTCCAGCCCCAAGGTTCTCGAAGAGGCGGGCATCGCCGAGGCCGACATCTTTCTGGCCGTGACCGACTCCGACGAGATCAATCTCATCAGCTGCTACTACGCCAACATGCTCAGCCAGGGGGTGACCAAACTCGCCCGTATCCGCAGCGAAATGTATACGGATTACGGGCACCTGCTCACCGAACGCGGGGCCAACATCACCAAGATCATCAATCCCGACGAGGAGGTGGTCAACTCGGTGCTCCGGCTCATGAGTGTTCCCGGCGCGGTGGAGATCAACGAGTTCGCGGGCGGCAAGATTCGGCTCATAGGCATTCACCTGCCGGACCACAGCCCGATCATGGGCAGCCAGCTCATCCATTTGCGCGACAAGATAGGCGATGACCTTGGACTGGTCATCGCGGCCATCGTTCGCAATGACAAACTGATCATCCCCAGCGGTCTGGACGTGCTAAAGCCGGGCGACTTGGTCTATTTCGTCTGCGACATCCGCGACCAGGAAGAAATCATGACCCGCCTGGGCGTGGCCGACGACCCGGTGCGCAAGGTGTTGATCATCGGCGGCGGCAACATCGGCTTCCGTCTGGCCAAGGCCCTGGACAATAAATACTATCACACCCGGCTGCTGGAGAACCGCCAGAAGCGCTGCGAGTACCTGTCCGAGCATCTGGACCGGCCCATCGTGCTCATGGGCGACTCCACGGACCAGGAGATCCTGCGCGAGGAGAACATCCAGGACATGGACATGGTCATCGCCGTGACCGGCGACGAGGAGACCAACATCCTGTCCTGCCTGCTGGCCAAGTCCCTCGGGGCCCGGCGCACGGTGACGCGCGTCAACAATTTCGGGTATATGCCGCTCATCGAGCCCATCGGCATCGACTACGTGGTCTGCCCCAGGCTGTCGGCCATCAACTCCCTGCTGCACTACATCCGCCGGGGCAAGATCATCTCCTCGGTGTCCATCAAGGGCGAGGAGGCCGAGGCGCTCGAGGCCGTGGCCCAGGAGGATTCCCCCATCGTGGGCAAGGCGGTCAAGGACCTCGGGTTCCCCCGGGGGAGCCTGGTCCTCTGCTTCCAGCGGGGCGACGAGGTCGTCATCCCGCGCGGCGATTCCGTGGTCCGGCCCAACGACCGGCTGATCATCATTTCCACCCGCCAGAACATCCCCAAGGTGGAGCGGGTCCTGACCACCAAGGTGGAGCTCTTCTAGATGCGCTGGCGCTACGTCCTGCACGTCATCGGGGCGCTGGTGGCCTGCGTGGGGCTGACCATGGTCCTGCCCCTGGCCTGGGGGCTGTATTACCGCGACGGCACGGCCCAACCCCTGGCCCTGTCCATGGGCATCACCGTCCTGATGGGCGGGAGCGCCTTCCTGATCTTCCGAGACCGTTCGCACAAGGCCTCGATCATGACCCACCGCGAGGGCATGGCCATCGTGGCGCTCGGCTGGTTCGCGGCCGGGGCCTTCGGCGGGCTGCCGTTCTGGCTGGGCGGAACCTTCGGGTCCGTGGTGGACTGCGTGTTCGAGTCCCTGTCCGGGTTCAGCACCACCGGGTCGTCCGTGCTGGCCGACATCGAGGCCGTGCCGCGCGGGCTGCTCTTCTGGCGCAGCCTGACCCACTGGCTGGGCGGCATGGGCATCATCGTCCTGTCCCTGGCCATCCTGCCGTTTCTCGGCGTGGGCGGCATGCAGCTGTACAAGGCCGAGGTGCCCGGGCCGTCCCCGGACAAGCTCAAGCCGCGCATCAAGGACACGGCCATGACCCTGTGGAAGGTCTACGTCCTGTTCAGCGCGGCCGAGACCGTGCTGCTCATGTTCGGCGGCATGGACCTGTTCGACGCCCTATGCCACACCTTCGGAACCATGGCCACGGGCGGCTTCTCCACGAAGAACGCCTCGGTGGCCGGATTCGACTCCGCCTACATCGACTACGTCATCACCGTGTTCATGCTCATTGCGGGCGTGAACTTCTCGCTGCACTATCTGCTCCTCAAGTGGAAGCCCTCGGCCATGTTCAAGGACCCGGAATTCCGGGTCTTCGCGGGTATGGTCCTGGCCTTCGTGGCCGTCCTGACCGTCGTGGTCCTGGTCTCCGGCAACTATAACAGCCCGGCGGACGCGGTGCGCTACACCTCGTTCCAGGTGGCCTCCATCCTGACCACCACCGGGTTCGCCACGGCCGACTACGAGCTGTGGCCCGGCCTGGCCCAGGCCATCCTCCTGTTCTGCATGTTCGTGGGCGGGTGCGCCGGGTCCACGGGCGGCGGCATGAAGGTCATGCGCATCATGCTGCTCTTCAAGCAGTCCTACCAGGAGCTCTTCCGGCTCATCCACCCGCGCTCCGTGAGCCATGTGAAAATGGGCCGCACCGTGGTCAAGGACGACGTCATCAGCGGCGTCTGGGGTTTTGCCTTCCTGTGGGTGGGGCTGCTCGTCCTGGCCGCCTTTGTGGTCGCGGCCACCGGCGTGGACGTGGTCACCTCCTTTGCCGCCTCCCTGGCCTGCATCGGCAACATCGGCCCGGGCATCGGCGGAGTGGGGCCCACGGACAACTTCGCCTGGATGCCGGACACGGCCAAATGGGTCCTGACCTTCTGCATGGTCCTGGGACGGCTGGAGATCTACACCGTCATCATCCTTTTCGTGCCCGAGTTCTGGCGCAAGTAGACCGGCAAAGGCGCGGCCCTCCCTCCCCGAAACGGCTCTCAATACTCTTGATATTCTCTAGATTTTTTCCAGACTTGTTGCTCCGCAACGGTTTCCAGGCTGCTGGCGGGTTGGGTTGCGCTGCCGCGCCCGATCCATTCACAAAGCATCGACCGAGTCGCCAAGGATAAGCCGAGGCGACCGGATGGCGGGGGAGCTAGCCGGGATAATAGGGGGCGCAGGGGGGCGGTAGCCTTTGAGGCAGGTTGTCGGCCAAAAGAGAAGCGGCCCGCGCCATCCTTTACGGACGGTGCGGGCCGCTTTGACGTTTCTTGAAGCATGGGGGCTAGTCGATGCGGTAGTGGCAGCCCTTGGTTTCCTTGTTGCGCAGGGCGGCCACGGTGATGATGTAGGCCGTCTGGGAGCCGTGGAAGAGGTCAATGATGGACTTGCTCAGCGCGGTTTCGCGGTAGAAGTCCTGGAGGTTCTTGGTCAGCTTGCGCAGGTCCACGAAGGCGCGGTTGAGCCGGTTGCTCGACCGGGACACGCCCACGTAGTTCCACATGGTGTTGCGGATGTTGGCCCAGTCCTGGGAGATGAGCGCCGGGTCCTCGTCGCGGATGCCGTGGGGCACCCAGTCCGGGATGGAATCCAGGAGCTTGCGCGACAGGCCCGAGGTCCGGTTCAGGCGCATGGCCATGTCGTGGCCCGCCGAATGCCCCCAGAGCATGCCTTCGAGCAGCGAGGTGCTGGCCAGCCGGTTGGCGCCGTGCACGCCCGTGCAACTGCATTCCCCGGCCGCGTAAAGCTGCTCCAGGGTGGTCCGGCCTCGGTTGTCCACCAGGATGCCGCCGCAGAAGTAGTGCGCGGCCGGGACCACGGGAATCGGGTCGGCGGCCATGTTCAGGCCCATCTTGCGGCACCGCTCGGAGATGGTCGGGAACCGCTTGTCCACGTCCTGCTTGATGCCGGAGCAATCCAGGTACACGGAGTCGTCGCCCGAGGTCAGCATCTCGTCCATGATGGCCCGGGTGACGATGTCGCGGGGCGCGAGATCGGCGCGTGGGTCGTGACGGGGCATGAAGCGCTCGCCGCGCGAGTTGACCAGGACCGCGCCCTCGCCGCGCACGGCCTCGGAGACCAGGAAGCGGCGCTCGCCGCGCTTGGTGCCGCCGTACAGGGCCGTGGGGTGGAACTGCACGTACTCGCAGTTCATCAGCCGGGTGCCGGCGCGGTGGGCCATGGCCAGGCCCGAGCCGATGGAGCCCCTGGTGTTGGTGGTGTGCAGGTAGATCTGCCCGATGCCGCCGGTGGCCAGCATGGTGAACTTGGACAGAATGGTCTCGACCTTGCCCACCTGGTCGTTGAAGACGTAGGCCCCCACGCATTGGTTGGACAGGTTGTACTTGAAGTCCAGGTGCCGGGCGTGGTGTTGAGTGGTCAGCAGGTCGATGGCCGTGCGCTGGGTCAGCACGCGGATGTTCGGGTGCTTTTCCACGGCCTCGGCCAGCACTTCCATGATGTTCCGGCCGGTGTGGTCGTCACAGTAGAGGATGCGGGCCATGGAGTGGCCGCCCTCGCGGGTCAGGTACCAGTCGCCGGGTTTGCGCTGGTTGAAGGGAATCTTGTATTTTTCGAGGAAGAGTTCCTTCAGCACTTCCGGTCCCTTGCGGGCGATATGGCGGACGGCACGGGAGTAGTTGTGCCGCCAGCCGGCGGTCATGATGTCTTTTTCCAGAATCTTGGGATCGTCCTGCTCGTTGCGGTAGACGATGCCCCCCTGGGCAAGGGATGTATTGCCGGTTTTCAGGTCGGCCCCGGCGGTGAGAAGGATGACGTCGCGCCCCTGGTCGGCCAGGGTGAGGGCGGCTACGGAACCGGCGATGCCGGAACCAATGATTAACGCGTCGGATTGCAAGCGAAAATGATTCATGGCCATTGGTGTAGCACCATGTCCGTCTATGAGCAAACGGCGAGCATGCGCTCCAGGGCGAGCTTGGCGGGCTCCTTCACGGCGTTGCTCACCGTGACGGGCGCGGCGGAGTCGAGGGTTTCAAGGGTGCGGGCGAGGTTTTCGAGCGTGGTCTTGCCCATGTCCTCGCACATGACGCCGAGCAGGGGCTTGATGGTCTTGCAGCCCGCGTACCGGGCGGCCAGGCGGTTGACCAGGTTCTCCTCGGTGCCGATGTACACGGTGGACCCGGCAGGGGCCTCTTCCGCGTATTTGATCAGGAAGGTGGTGGAGCCGTTGCCGTCTGCCTCGCGCACGATGGCCGGGTCGCATTCGGGATGGACCACGATCTTGGCCTCGGGTTCGTTTTCGCGGATGCGGCGCACGGCGTCCAGGGTGAATTCAGCGTGGATGGGACAGTAGCCGGGCCAGAGAATGAGCTTCTTGCCCTCGGCCTCGTCCGGGTTGACGGCCAGGGCCGGGTCGCCGTGAATGACGTCGCCGGGCAGCAGCAGGCGTTCGTCGGCCGGTATGCCGAGCACGTCGGCCGTGTTGTTGCCCAGGTGCTGGTCGGGCAGGAACAGGACGGCGTCGCCCTGGGAAAGGGCCCACTCGAGCATGACTTTGGCGTTGGCCGAGGTGCACACCGAGCCGCCGTGTTCGCCGACCACGCCTTTGACCGCGGCCGAGGAGTTGACGTAGGTCAGGGGCACGATCTTGCGACCCCCTTCCTCCAGGATGGCCAGGGTCTTGCGCACGCGGCCCGCTTCGGCCATGTCGGCCATGGGGCAGGTGGCGGTGACGTCCGGGAGGTGGATCTTCTGGCCGGGACGGCTCAGGATGGCGGCGGACTCGGCCATGAAGTAGACCCCGCAGAAGACCACGTGCTCGGCCTCAAGGCCGTTGATCTTGCGGGCCAGCTCCAGGGAGTCGCCGCGGATGTCCGTGCAGTCGATGACCGCGTCGGACTGGTAGTGATGGCCGAGAACGGCCAGGGAGTCGCCCCGTTCGTCTTTTATCCGGAAAATGGTTTCCTTGGCGTTTTCCACAGTGTTCCTCTTTAGGGCAACGGCACGAATTGCATGCTGAAATCGGAGCTGGGCGCGGAGTGGGTCAGTTTGCCCACGGAGATGAAGTCCGCCCCGATCCCGGCAATGTCGCGGATGGTTTCCAGGGAGACGTTGCCGCTGATTTCCGTCTCGATGGCGTCGGGGATCATGGACAGGGCGGTCTTGGCGGTCTCCGCGTCCATATTGTCGAGCATGATCCGTTGTATGGTGCACTTGCACGCCTCTTCGACCTCTTCAAGCGTCCGGCATTCCACCTCGATGGGCGGGCAGGGCGAGTGCACGGTCTGAAGTTGGCGCACGGCCTCGGTGATGGAGCCGGCGCGGTCGATGTGGTTGTCCTTGAGCATGAGCATGTCGGACAGGTTCAGGCGGTGGTTTTTGCCGCCTCCGGCCAGGACCGCGTATTTTTCGGGGTAGCGCAGGCCGGGCAGGGTCTTGCGCGTGTCGAGCAGGGTGGCTTTGGTGCCCTCGATGGCCTGGACGTACCGCGCGGTCAGGTTCGCTATGCCGGACAGGTGGCAGAGAAAATTGAGCATGACCCGTTCGGCCTTGAGCAGCTGGACGGCCGGACCCTGGATGGCCGCTACCATGGTCCCCGCGGACACGGTGTCGCCGTCGTCCACGTTGAGGTGCACCTGGCTCTCCTGGCCGCCGAACTCGAGCACGAGCGGGATGATCGGCAGTCCGGCCACCACGGTTTGCTGTTTGGCCACGATCATGGCCTGGGCCATGTCGGAATCGGTGAACAGCCCCTGGCTGGTCAGGTCCGAACCGTCCTCGGCCAGGGCTATGCGGATGGTGGCCAGCAGAAACATTCTGGCCTCTGCCTGGAAAAATTCGTCGAAAAGGTTGGTGGGCATGGTTTCTTCCATATATTTTCAAGGTGATGTTCGCAAGTAAGGCACGGACGGCCTTTCGTCAAGGGGCGCACCGGTTGATGAAATATTTCACATTAATATCACCTTGTCGAAGTCCGATTTCTTTGACCTGAGGCTCGATTTGGGCTAGGTATCCAGCCCATGAGCGCGAAAGAGGAATACACCCCTCGTAATGACGAGGAACTGGACGGCATGACGGCCGTGGACTTCGAATCGCAGCATCCGGCGGATGCCGCCGAGACGATCGAAGGGCTGGATATTGCCGATCAGGTCAAATTCATCAAGCAGCTGCCCATCAAGGACGCCGCCGAATCCATTGCGGAGATGGATGACCTCGACCAGAAAGCGCTCATCAGCAACCTGAACCGGGGCTTGGCCGCCCGCATCGTCGAGGAGATGGCCCCGGACGACGCCACCGACCTCCTGGACGGCCTGAGCGACGACCTGCAGAAGGCCCTGCTCAGCCGCGTGGCGGCAGAGGATCGCGCGGAACTCAAGACCCTGCTGACCTTCGACCCGGACACCGCCGGCGGCGTCATGAACACCGAGGTGGTCATCCTCGACCAGGATTTGTCGGCCGACGAGGCCGTGGCCAAGATCCGCGAGGAGGTCGAGGACAAGGAGATCCCTTACTACGCCTACCTGGTGGACAAGAAGGACCGGCTGGTGGGCGTGCTCTCCCTGCGTGATCTGCTGCTGGCCCGGCGCGGGGCGCTGCTCAAGGATCTGGTCAAGACCCAGAACCTGATCACCGTGGGCTACAACGTGGACAAGGAAGAGGTGGCCCACCTCATCGCCCACTACAATTTTCTGGCCCTGCCCGTGGTTGATTTCGGCAACCGTCTGCTCGGCGTGGTCACGGTCGACGACGTCATCGACATCATCCACGAAGAGGCCTCCGAGGATATGCAGGCCATGGTCGGCGCGGGCGCGGACGAGACCACGGATTCCCCGTGGCTGTATTCCGTGCGCGTGCGTCTGCCCTGGCTGATCCTCAACGTGGTCTTCTCGGCCGTGTCGGCCTGGGTGGTCCATCTTTTCGAAGGCAATATCGCCCAGATGGCGGTGCTGGCCGTGCTCATGCCCGTGGTCGCCAACCAGGCGGGCAATACCGGGCAACAGGCTTTGGCGGTCATGATCCGCCAACTGGCCATGGAACGTTTCGACCGCAAGCGGGCGTGGCTCGCCGTGCTCCGTGAATTGCGCGTCGGTTTCCTGAACGGGGTGATCATCTCGAGCCTGGTCTTCGGCGTGGTCTTCGCGGGCACGCACAAGATACTGCTCGCCGTGGTCATGGGCTCGGCCCTCTGGCTGGACATGCTCCTCGGAGCCCTGGCCGGGGCGTCCATCCCCCTGTTGCTCAAGGAAATGGGCCGCGACCCGGCCCAGGCGTCGAGCATTTTCCTGACCACCATCACGGACTCCATGGGCTTCCTCATCCTCCTCGGTCTGGCCGGGTTGGTCCTGCTTCATTAGAAAAGCAGACCAGGGAAGCTATCTAAAGCGCCGAGGGCGCGGTATGGGATGCAAGGGTGCGAGCCCTATCGCTGCAGTCGCCATCTCTCAGGCTCCAAGACTCGCTAAGAGCTGCCGCTGCCCGCCGGAGGCGAAGTCTCCTGGTAATAGCCGCGAAGCGGCCTTCAACCCCTGATTTCCCGATAACCAGACGACAAAAGGGCGGCCCGGATATCCGGGCCGCCCTTTTGTCGTTTTTATTGCGGAGAAGCTAGTCCAGGCCGAGGGAGGCGAGCAGATCGTCCACGTCGCCCTGGTTGGTCCCTTCGGTCGGGCCTTGGAGTTTGGAGGTCGCCTCGCTACGGGCCTCCTTGGACAGGGCCTCGAAGTCCTTTTCCGGCTCGACCTCGCGCTGGCGGATCATCAGGCCGGTGGAGAGCATGACCTCGCGGACGATCTGTTCGATCTGGCGGATGGAGTTGATGATCTTCTTGATGCGCTGCCCGGTCAGGTCCTGGAAGCTCAGGGAGACCATGATGTTGGACAGGTCGGTGCCGAGCGTGTTGTTGATGTCCTTGAGCCTTTCCCGGTCCTCCTTGGTCACCCCGCCGGACTCGAATCCCTTGACGATGGTGGCCACGGACCCCTGGAGGTCCTGGAGCTTCTCGACGATGTCGATGATTTCCACTGCGGCCTTTTCCGTGGTCTTGAGCACGGCGTCCAGCTGGTCCGAGGTCTCGGAGAAGAGCTCCTCGGGGTCGATGTCGGCGGTGATGCACTTGATCTCGGTCCCGCCACGGGCCGCCTTGACCTCCTGGTAGATCTTCTTGAGCCCCCCCTGCAGGTCCTCGTTTACCCGGCGGTAGAACTCGCCTTCCAGCAGCGCCTTGGTGAGGTTTCGGGCGATCTCCTTTTCCACGGCGGCCGCGATGGTTCCCTTGAGGGTTCCCACGAGCTCGTCGGAGACCTTTTCCATCAGTTCCCTTACCAATTCTTCATTGCTGGTCATGCGTGTTCTCCGGGAGGGGCTACATTTTGGAATTGCGGATTTGTTCCCGCTGTTCCTTGAAGACGAATTGCACGATGGCCTCCATGTCCGATCCGCGAAGATCCACGAATTCGAAGCGGTACAGGCCGGTGTCGGGTTCCTGGTCGAGAATGCGCCCCTTGCTGCCGGCAAGCCGCAGGGGAGTCTGGCTGAGGTAGATGATCAGTTCCAGGGCGTCGCCCGGGTGGAACTGCCTTGCGGAGCGGAATTTGACCCCGGCCGCGGAGATCTCCATGACCTCCACGGGCAGGGAAAAGTCCATCTTGAAGGTGTCCTGGCCGAGCATGGAGATGATCTGGTCGAGCTTGCGGTCCATCTCCACCAGAAATCCGGTGACTTCCTCGGGGAGCTTGCTCTTCTTGACGAAGTCCTCGCGGGTGATCGGCTGGGTCATGGACTCGCCGGTGAAGAGCTGGGGCGAGTCCAGGGACTCCATGATCCTGGCCTGGGCCTTCAGTCTGACCTGTATGCGCGAGAACGAACGTTTCTCTTCACTCATGGGACCCCCTTGGGGTTTGCTTAGGGCCTGCCGTTTTCATCCATGTCGAGCGTCATGCACTTGACCGGACAGACACGGGTGCACATGCCGCAGGCCGAACATTTGTCCACGTCGAAGACGATCTTGAGGGTTTCGAGGTCCAGGCGCAGGGCGTCCGTGGGGCACATGGCCGTGCACACGCCGCAGTGGACGCAGGACTCGTCGTCGCGGAAGATCTTGTGCGCCACCGGGGTGATGCGCACGCCGTTCTCCTTGAGGTAGCCGATACCCTTGTGGAACTCGTCCTCGCGGCCCGAGACCTCGAGGGTCATGGTTCCTTCGTGGCGCGGCGAGATGTCCGCCTTGAGGATGTTGAAGCTCAGGTCGAACTTGCGCAGCAGGTTGCAGACCACGGGCCTGCCGGAGACCTCGGGCGGGAAGGAGAGGTAGACGATTTTTCTGAAACCATTCTTGACTTCGTTCATGGGGATGTCCTGAATGCCTTATGGCACGAGCGGCGCGGCGGCCGCTATTATTTCATTTTGTCCAAGGACCGTTTGGCCTGGGTGGCCTCCACGGACTTGGGGAATTTCTTGATGATTTCCTCGAAGCGCATCTTGGCCAGCTCGGGCTTGCCCAGGTGCTCCCAGGAGAAGCCGGCGCGCAGCAGGGCGGCCTTGTACTTGGAGCTCTTCTGGTACTTCTCGATGACGTCCTCGTAGAGGATGACGGCCCGGGCGTAGTCCTTGAGCATGTAGTAGCACTGGCCCTGCCAGAATACGGCGCTGGGCGTGAAGGCGTGGCCCTTGAAGGTGTCGGTGAACTCCGCCCAGTAGGAACGGGCGCGTTCGAAGTTGCCTTCCTTGTACAGGGCATAAGCCTTGTCATAGAGGGCCTTGGCCGGGTCGCTGTCCGCCTGGGGAGCGGTCTGAGCGGCGGCCGTGGCGGTCGCCGCGCCGGCCTGGGCCGCAACGCCTTCCTCGGGCGCGTCGGCCGGAGCGGTGGCGGCTGTCGCCGCTGCGGGGGCTCCCACGGCGGCGCCGCGCGCCCTGCCGGTCTCGGGCAGGTCCACCTGGAGTTCGTTGACCATGGCGAATTCCACCTCGGACAGCCGCTTGGACAGTTCCTGCACGGTCACGGCCGAGTCGGCCGCGCCCACCTGGTTGTCCATGCGGATGTTCAGGCTGTCCACCTCGCCGCGCATCTTGGCGATTTCGGAACGCAGGGATTGGATCTCGGCCCACATGTCGGCGGATTTTTCGCGCAGGGGATCGTTGGATTTTTCGATTTCGGCCTTGAGCTGCTCCTTGGATTCGGCCAGTTCGGCCTCCAGCTGGCGGATGCGGTGGAGGTCCTGCTGCCGGTCGGACTGCATGGCCTCCACGTCGGTTCTGGTGGCGCAGCCGGGCAGGGCCGACATGCTAAGGAGGATCAAAAGAACACTGAACAGACTGATATTTTTCATCTTCATTGTAAGCTCCCTCTTTTTCTGCCAAGGAAAAGATACGTCAGAGCGCCGAGAATGGGAATAAAAATGCAGATCTGCATCCACAGGCTCTTTTCCGTCGGGGATTCGAAGTTCCGTTTCCAGACGTCCAGGATGGACCAGGCGCTGAAGACGAAACAGACGCCCACGGCAACCAGCACGATGGCCCACTGGGTCGGGGTCAGGGCCGAGAAGTCTGCGAACATGTCACGTTCTCCTTGATAGGGCTTACGCCCCTCGCGTGTCCTTGCGGTTGAGCAGTGTGGACACGATAATGCAGCCCGCGCCCACCGTCAGAGCGCTGTCGGCCACGTTGAACGCGGGCCAGTGATAGCTGCCCGCGTAGAAATCCAGAAAGTCGATGACCGAGCCGAGCCAGATGCGGTCGATGGCGTTGCCCACGGCCCCGCCGGCGATCATGCCGAGTCCGGCGATCATCCAGCGGTCGCCCTCTCTGGTCAGCCTGATCATGTAGGCGATGACCAGGACGGCGGCCAGGGAGATGAGGATGAACAGGGGACGCTGCCAGTCGATGTTGTCGTCGTCCAGAAATCCCCAGGCCGCCCCCTTGTTCAGGACGTGGACCAGATTGAACAGGCCGGGAACGATTTCCCGGCCGGTCCACGGCTGCATGAGGGTGTGCACCGTCAGCTTGGTGGCCTGGTCGAGCGCCAGGGTGCCCGCCGCCCAGAGTGCTGCCAGCTTGTAACGGTTCATGGGCGTCCTAGGCGAGGGTTTTCAGTACGGCGGTGCAGCGGGGGCAGGCGTCGGGGTAGTCCGGGTCGGTGCCCAGGTCCTCGGCGATGCGCCAGCACCGTTCGCACTTCTCGCCGGGCGCGGCGTCCACGGCCACCTTGAGGTCGGTCAGGTCTTCGCCGACATAGGCGTCCGCCGGGGCGTTCTCCGGCTCGTCCAGGACCAGCTTGGAGATGATGAAGAACTCACGCGGGTCGATGTCCTTGGTGGAGACCAGCTCGCGGATATCCGCATCGGCGTACAGGGTTACCTGGGCGTCCAGGGACTTGCCGATGACCCGGTCCTTGCGCTTGGGCTCGATGGCCTTGTTGACCTCGGCGCGGACCAGGGCCAGCTTCTCCCAGCGGGCGCGCTCGGCGTCGGTCAGCTCGGGCCGCTCGGGCGCGAAGCGCAGGGCGAAGACCGTCTTGTCCTGGGGCAGGGCGTTCTTGATCGCCTCGGGCAGGTCCTGGAAGGCCTCTTCGGCGGTGAAGGACAGGACCGGGGCCATGTCCTCCAGGAGCATGAGCAGGATCTGCCAGAGCACGGTTTGGGCGGAGCGGCGCTTGAGGCCGTTCTCCTCCTCCACGTACAGGCGGTCCTTGATGATGTCGAGGTAGAAGGCGGACAGGTCGACCACGCAGAGGTTGTGCAGGGTGTGGTAGACCTTGTGGAATTCGAAGTTGCGGTACGCCTTGCGAATGGCGTCGTGCTGGCGCACGACCATGTCCAGGGCGTAGCGGTCGAGCGGCGGCATGTCGGCCACGTCCACCTTGTTCGCCGGGTCGAAGTCGTTCAGGTTCGACAACAGGTAGCGGCAGGTGTTGCGGATGCGGCGGTAGGCGTCCACCAAGCGGTTCAGGGTCTCGTCCGAGATGCGGATGTCCTCCTGGTAGTTGGAGGCCGAGACCCACATGCGCAGGATTTCCGCGCCGAACCTGTCGATGATCTCCTGGGGGGCGAGCACGTTGCCGATGGACTTGGACATCTTGCGCCCTTCGGCGTCGACCACGTAGCCGTGGGTCAGGACGGCCTTGTAGGGCGGTTGCTCACGGGTGCCCACCGAGGCGAGCAGGGAGGAGTGGAACCAGCCGCGATGCTGGTCCGAGCCTTCCAGGTACAGGTCCGCCGGGAAACGGGTCTCCTTGCGCTGCTCCACCACGGCGGCGTAGCTGGTGCCGGAATCGAACCAGACGTCCAGGATGTCGGTCTCGCGCTTCCAGTGGGTACCGCCGCACTTCGGACAGGTCAGCCCCTCGGGCACGATTTCCTCGAGCGGGGCCTCGAACCAGTAGTCGCAGCCGGTCTCGTGCTGGGCGTACTTGTCGCAGATGTCGTAGACCCACTGGGCGTCGAACCAGGTCTCGTCGCAGTCCTCGCAGATCAGCGCGGAGATGGGCACGCCCCAGTTGCGCTGGCGGGAGATGCACCAGTCGGGCCGGTTTTCGACCATGGAGTAGATGCGCTCCTCGCCCCAGGACGGAATCCATTGCACGTCGTTGCGGATGGCGGACAGGGCGCGCTTGCGCAGGTCGTTCTCGTCCATGCCGATGAACCACTGGGTGGTGGCCCGGAAGATGACCGGCTGTTTGCAGCGCCAGCAGTGGGGGTAGGAGTGGGTGATCTTTTCCGAGGCCATCAGGTTGCCGACCTCGGTCAGCTTTTCGATGACCTTGGGGTTGGCCTCCCAGACGTTCAGACCGGCGAAATATTCGACCTCGGGCAGGAACTGGCCCTTGTCGTTCATGGGCGAGTAGATCTCCAGCCCGTAGCGCAGGCCGGTCTCGAAGTCTTCGCGGCCGTGGCCCGGGGCGGTGTGGACGCAGCCGGTGCCGGTGTCGAAGGTCACGTAGTCGGCCAGGACCACCGGGGATTCGCGGTCGTACAGGGGATGCTTGGCCTTCATGCCCTCGAGCTCGGCCCCCTTGAAGGTGGCCAGGGTCTCGTAGGATTCCCAGCCGAACTTGGCGGCGCAGGATTCGAGCAGCCCCTCGGCCAGGACGTAATAGGCGTCCCCGGCCTTGACCAGCACGTAGTCGAAGTCCGGGTGCACGGCCACGGCCATGTTGTCCGGGATGGTCCAGGGGGTGGTGGTCCAGATGAGGATGTACAGCTTTGAGACGTCGATGTCCGCGATCTTTTTGAAATTCTCGTCGACCATGGGAAAGCGGACGTAGATGGACGGGGAGGTGTGGTCCTCGTATTCCACCTCGGCCTCGGCCAGGGCGGTGCGGCAGTCGCAACACCAGTAGATGGGCTTCTTGCCCCGGACCACGCCGTCGCGCTCCATGAACCGGCCCAGTTCGCGGGCGGTGGCCGCCTCGTACTCGGGCTTCATGGTCATGTACGGATCGTCCCACACGCCGAACACGCCCAACCGCTTGAATTCGCTGCGCTGGGTGTCCAGCCACTTGGCGGCGTAGGAACGGCAGATCTTGCGGATGGTCAGGGTATCCAGTTCTTTGTTCTTCTTCTTCAGTTCCTGCTCGACCTTGTGCTCAATGGGCAGGCCATGGCAGTCCCAGCCGGGCACGTACTCGGCCTTCTGGCCCTGGATGTTCCGGGACTTGACGATGATGTCCTTGAGGACCTTGTTCAGGGCCGTGCCCATGTGGATGTGGCCGTTGGCGTAGGGAGGACCGTCGTGCAGCACGTACCTGTCGTCGGCGTCTCCGGCCGCGACCATTTCATCATAGGCCTTGATTTCCTCCCAGAACTTGAGCATTTCAGGCTCGCGCTGGGTGAGGTTGGCCTTCATGGGAAAGGTGGTTTTGGGCAGGAGCAAAGTCTTTTTGTAGTCGCTCATGGGTTTCAAGTCCTCCGGGAACCGTATATTTCTTTAGCTTAAAGTGTCCGCTTTTATGAGACGGCGTAGATTGGTATAAGCCGGGCTGGAAGTCAAGCATTGCACGGACTGGGCGGGTACTTGCACAATGTTTACAGGGCTTGCGAAACGTGCTTTTGTTACAGGTGGACGACAAGGTCCGGACTCTGAAAAAAACAAGAATCAGGAGATAAGATGGGAGTACATAAACGCGAACGCGAGGCAGCCGAATCAGAGGGGAAATACGTCAAAAAGAGTTCGGCGGTCATGCTGGCCGTCATCGGCGTCCTGCTGGGCGTCTTTATCGGCAATGCCGTGACCATGCTCTACGTGGGGCAGCGGGGTCAGCGGATGAGCGTGTCCACCCAGGCCACCCCCACGGAGTCCCCGGTGCCGCATTCAGCCGACCCCGAGGCCCTGGCCAGCATGGAGAACGCCGCGGCCGCCGACCCGACCAACGCGGATCTGTGGGTGCAGCTCGGCAACTTCTGCTTCGATCACAACCTGCCCGCCCGTGCGGTCAATGCCTATGAGCGGGCCCTGGAACTCAAGCCCAACGAGGTCAACGTCTGGTCCGACCTGGGGGTCATGTACCGGCGCACCAAGCAGTTCAACAAGGCCGTGGACGCCTTCGGCCATGCCGCGTCCCTGGACAAGGGCCACATCACGTCCAGGTTCAACATGGGCATCGTCTACCTCCACGACCTGAACGACCCGGCGTCCGCGCTCAAGGCCTGGAAGGGCGTCCTGGCCATCAACCCCGAAGCCAAGTCGCCCACCGGACAGCCCGTGGCGGACATGGTTCGGGAACTGGAAAAATAGTTAAAGTTCGACATGAAGAAAAAGGAGGCGTGGTTGTCCATGCCTCCTTTTTTATTTGCCTTTATTCGAAGGATCGTTGCCGGATCAGATGCCCGCGCCGTGTTCGAAGGACTGCTCCAGGGCCCGGGTCTGGACGATCTGCGCCCCGGCCGCGACGTCGCGCACGATCCAGACGTTGCCGCCGATGACCGCTTCCTTGCCTATGGTGATCCGGCCCAGAATAGTCGCCCCGGCGTAGATGATCACGTCGTCCTCCACAATGGGGTGGCGGGGCAGCCCCTTGATGAGCATCTCGTCCTCCCCCTTGGGGAAGCTCTTGGCCCCCAGGGTCACGCCCTGGTACACGCGCACGTTGTCGCCGATAATGCAGGTCTCGCCGATGACCGTGCCCGTTCCGTGGTCGATGAAGAAGGACTTGCCGATGGTCGCGCCCGGGTGGATGTCGATGCCCGTGTCCGAGTGGGCCATCTCGCCGATGATGCGGGGGATGATGTCCACGCCGAGCTCGTACAGTTCGTGGGCGATGCGGTGGTTGGTCAGGGCCCGGATGGACGGGTAGCAGAAGATGGTCTCCCCGTGGGTCTTGGCCGCCGGGTCGCCGATGTAGGCCGCCTCCACGTCGGAGAGCAGGTACTCCCTGATCTCGGGCAGCTTGGTGATGAACTTCTTGGCTATGGCCTTGGCCCGCTGCTCGCAGTCGTTGCACCGCTCGGTGGTGGTGGCGTCGCAGACGAAACAATAGCCCCGGTTGATCTGGTCCGCGAGCTTGCGTTCCAGCTGGTCCAGGGTGGAGCCGATGTAGTAGGGCATGGTGTCCGGTGTGATCTCGGACGGGCCGAAATAGCCGGGAAACAGGACGCAGCGCAGGTCCTCGACAATGCCGCGCAGGACGTCCACCGAGGGCATGGGCGCCTCGCCGGCCCTGCGGTGCGAGCGCGGGCCCTTGTCTCCGGACTCCACGAGGAGCGCGACCACATCCGCCAATGTGTAGTCTTCACTGGTCATGGAATCTCCTCTAGCTGAAGAGCGGGGTGCTCAGGTACCGTTCGCCGGTGTCGCAGACGATGAACACGATCATCTTGCCCGCGTTTTCCTCGCGCCGGGCCAGTTCCAGGGCCGCCGCGCAGTTGGCCCCGGACGAGATGCCGCAGAGGATGCCTTCCTCGCGCATGAGCCGCTTGGCCGTCTCCACCGCATCGTCGTTTTTGACGCGTACGACCTCGTCAATGATGCCGGTGTTCAGCGCGCCGGGCACGAAGCCCGCGCCGATGCCCTGAATGGCGTGGGGGCCGGGCTGCCCGCCGGACAGGACCGGGGAGGCGTCGGGCTCCACGGCCACGGCCTTGAGGCCGGGCTTTTGGGCCTTCAGGGATTCGGCCACGCCTGTCAGGGTGCCGCCGGTGCCCACGCCGGCCACGAAGATGTCCACCTTGCCGTCCGTGTCCTCCCAGATCTCCGGTCCCGTGGTCCTGCGATGGGCCTCGGGGTTGGCCGGGTTCTCGAACTGCATGGGCATGAAGGCGTTGTCCGTCTCCTGGACGATCTTCTCGGCCTGGGCGATGGCCCCTTTCATGCCTTCGGCCGCCGGGGTCAGGACCAGTTCCGCGCCCAGCCCGTGGAGCAGTTTGCGCCGTTCCACGGACATGGACTCGGGCATGGTCAGGATCAGGCGCATGCCCTTGACCGCGCAGATGAAGGCCAGGCCGATACCGGTGTTGCCGGAGGTCGGTTCCACCAGGACCGTGTCCTTGTTGATGGTCCCGTCCGCCAGGGCGGTCTCGATCATGTTCGCGCCGATGCGGTCCTTGACCGAGCCGCACGGGTTGTAGAATTCCAATTTGGCCACCACGTCGGCCTTGAGGCCGTCCGCAAGGCTGTTCAGGCGGACCAGGGGCGTCCGGCCGATGAGCTGCGTCATGTTGTCGGCTATTTTCATGGTTACTCCGAAAAGCTTTTGGTGCAGGCCGGGGCCTGCTTGTCCGCCGAAAACGGCGAGAGTTTGCGCAGGTTCGCGATGATGGGCGGCAGGGTCTCGACCACGAAATCGATCTCCTTCTCGGTGTTGAACCGGCTCAGGGAGAAGCGGATGGAGCCGTGGGCGAAGGTGAAGGGCACGCCCATGGCGCGGAGCACGTGGGACGGCTCCAGGCTGCCCGAGGTGCAGGCCGAGCCGGAGCTGGCCGCGATGCCCAACTGGTCCATCATCAGCAGGATGGCTTCGCCCTCGACGTAGCCGAAGGAGATGTTCGCGGTGTTGGGCAGCCGGTGTTCCGGGTCGCCGTTGAGTTTGCTGTCCGGAATCGCCGCGAGCAGCCCCTTTTCTAGCTTGTCGCGCAGCCGCTTGACCTCGGTGTTTTCCTCGGCCATGTGCTCGCGGGCCAGCTCGCAGGCCTTGCCCAGGGCGATGATGCCCGTGGTGTTCTCGGTGCCCGCGCGGCGGCTGCGCTCCTGGTGCCCGCCGATGAGGAAGGGGCGGAAGGGCAGGCGCTTGCGCACGAACAGGGCGCCCACGCCCTTAGGTGCGTGCAGCTTGTGTCCGGACAGGGAGAGCATGTCCACCGGGACCCTGGACAGGTCTATGTCCACCTTGCCCACGGCCTGGACCGCGTCGGTGTGGAAGATGACGTCATGCTCCTTGGCGATTTGGGCCATCTCCTCAATGGGATAGATGTTGCCGGTCTCGTTGTTGGCCCACATGACCGAGACGATGGCCGTGTCCGGGCGCAGGGCGGTCTTGTACTCCTCGAGGTCCAGCCGGCCGTATTCGTCGGTACCGAGGTAGGTGACCTCGTAGCCGTCCTTTTTCTCGAGATATTTGCACAGGCTCAGGATGGCCGGATGCTCCACGGCGGTGGTGACGATATGCCGCCGGTCGGGCCGGGCGTTCAGGGCCGAGCGGATGGCCGTGTTGTCGGACTCCGAGCCGCAGGAGGTGAAGATGATCTCCTCGGGCTCGCAGCCCAGCAGGGAAGCCACCGAGGCGCGGGCCTGCTTGAGCGTGGCTCCCACCTGTCCGCCGAAGCGGTGCATGGACGAAGGGTTGCCGTACAGTTCGGTGAAATAGGGCTTGATGGCCTCGAAAACCGCCGGGTCCACCTGGGTGGTGGCGTTGTTGTCCAGATAGATGGTGTCCATGAATCAGCCCTCCCGAACCTTCAGGCCGGGATCGACCTTTTCCTTGAGGGTGGACTCGACGAGGTTGTTGAGGGTCGCCTGGCTGGACGGGCAGCCCGAGCACATGCCCAGAAAGCGGACCACCACGGTGTCGCGGTCGATGTCCACAAGTTCGATGTTGCCGCCGTCCGCCTTGAGCTTGGGCCGGATGTCGTCGTCTATGACCGACTCGATCAGGTGCATGCGCTGGATGTTGGTCATGCCCTCGGCCGGGAAGGCGGGCTTGTCCGACGGGGTGGGGCATACGCTCTCGCCGTGGGCCTCGGCCAGAAGGCGCTCCAGGTCCGGGATGCACTTGCCGCAGCCGCCGCCCGCCTTGGTGAAGTTGGTCACGTCCTCCACGGTCTTGAGGTCGTTGACCTTGATGGCTTCGAGGATCTCCTCGTCGAACACGCCGAAGCATTCACAGATGAGCTCGCCTTCGTGGGAGTGCTCGGCCTTGGACGGGGCTTCGCCGCGCATGTTCTTGATGGCCTGCTCCAGGGCCTCCTGGCCCATGACCGAGCAGTGCATCTTTTCCCGCGGCAGGCCGCCCAGGTATTCGGCGATGTCCTTGTTGGTGATCTTTTGCGCCTCGTCCACGGTTTTGCCGATGAGCAGCTCGGTCAGGGCGGAGCTGGAGGCGATAGCGCTGGCGCAGCCGAAGGTCTGGAACTTGGCGTCCGTGATCTTCCCGCCGTCGTCGACCTTGATGTACAGGGTCAGGGCGTCACCGCAGGCCAGCGAACCGACCTCCCCGACCCCGTCGGCGTCTTCGATGGTGCCCACGTTGCGCGGGTTCAGGAAGTGGTCCTTAACTTTGTCGGTATATTCCCACATATTCTCTCCGGAATGGCTGAGGATGTCTGAACAGTTGTAACAAGTGTGATACGATCATATGTGTGTACAGTAAGTCCCACTGCGCCGACTGTAAAGTCTTGAGCGGGGATTACAGCGACATGATCCCCGGAATCCGGGCCGCCTTTTCATAAACGGCCATGACCTCGTCCGCCGAGCACATGGTCGAAGTCATTGTCACACTGGTATATTTTCCGGTTTTGGACTGGCGTGTCTCCAATTTTTCCGACGAGAAAAGCTCCTGGAAACTGCCGAGACTCTCCGCCGGGACGATGAATTTATAGACGTACGGGCACGGCCATTGGTGGTGATCATCAAGAGCCTGCTTGAATTGTTTTGATTTGTCGGACATAAGATTCTCCTGTTTCGATTTTTACGAAACGGTCTATAGAGGGTTTGTTTCCGGCGTGTCAAACCAGTCGGCAGCATAACGTAAAGAACCAACTATTCCAATAAAATGGTTTTTCAATCACGCAATTTATAACATCAATACGGAATAAGCTGGGATATGGTCCAATATCGAGTATGGGCGCGGGCGGCGCTTTGAGCCGAATAAGGAAGGGAAATGAACGATATAGTTGACGTTCTTGTCGTCGACGACGAACGGATCAATCTCAAACTGGTCGAGGGTATCCTGCGGGGGCAGGACCTCAACCTGAAAATGGCCATGTCGGGAGCGGAGGCCTTGAAGATGATCCCGGACCACGACTTTGCCGTGGCCCTGCTCGACGTCATGATGCCCGGCATGGACGGCTTCGAGCTGGCCGAGCGGCTCAGGAGCTCGGAAGCCACCCGGAACATCCCGATCATCTTCATCACCGCCATCAGCAAGGAGCAGCGGCATGTGTTCCATGGCTACGAACTGGGTGCGGTGGACTACCTGTTCAAGCCGGTGGAGCCGGAGATTCTGCGTGGCAAGACCAATATTTTCGCGGAATTGCACCGGCACAAGCGGTCCCTGTTGGAAACCACTAGGCGACTCGAGGCCACGGTGGAGGAACTCGAGGCGTCCCGGGAGGCCCTGGCCCGGTCCGAGCAGCGCTACCGCATGGTGGCCGACTACAACTACGATTGGGAGAGCTGGATCGGTCCGGACGGCGAGCCCCGGTACATTTCGCCTTCCTGCGAACGGATCAGCGGGTATCCGCCCCAGCGGTTTATGGAGGAGCCCGAGTTGATGGAGCGCCTCGTCCACCAGGACGATCTGAGCCGGTGGTTCCAGTTCATGCGGGACGACACCGTGGGCGACGAGGAGAGCATCGACTTCCGGATCAGCGACGTCAACGCCAAGATCAAGTGGCTGAGCCTGGTCCGGCACTCCATCTTCGCGGACGACGGCGCGTCGCTTGGCATCCGCCTGAGCATGCGCGACATCACCAACCGCAAGCTCATCGAAAGCAAGCTGCAGCACAGCGCCTTCCACGACACCCTGACCGGGTTGCCCAATCGGGCCCTGTTTCTGGAGCGGCTCAACCGGGCTGCGGAGCGGTGTTCACGCACGGGCGAGCATTTCGCGGTCCTGTTCATCAACATGGACCGCTTCCAGGCGGTCAACGACCACTACGGGCACAGCGTGGGCGACAAGCTCATGGTCCGGCTCGGGGTCAAGCTCCAGCAGACGGTCCGGTCCGTGGACACCGTGGCCCGGTTCGGCAGCGATGAGTTCGGCGTGCTCCTCGAGGACATCCCCAGGCGGAGCGAGGTCCGGTCCCTGACCCGCAAGATTTTCGACTCCTTCAAGGAACCGGTGGAGGTGGACGGCATCTCCTTCACCCTGTCGGCCAGCATAGGCTACGACATCGGCTCCGGCGCGAACGTGGACGCCGAGGAGATCGTGCACAACGCCCAGGTGGCCATGAACGAGGCCAAGGAGGAGGGCAAGAACCGGATCACTGCCTACGAGAAGCGCATGCGCGAGGGCATGGTCAACGTCCTGGCCGTGGAAAACGAGCTCAAGCGCGCTCTGGAGGCACGGGAGTTCACGGCCCATTACCAGCCCATCGTCAACCTGGCCGACGGCAGCCTGTACGGATTCGAGGCCCTGGCCCGGTGGAACCACCCCGAACGCGGTCTGGTCAGCCCCGGCGAATTCATCCCCGTGGCCGAGGAGACCGGTCAGATCGTGACCCTCGGGGCTCAGATCCTGGAAGAGGCCTGTACGACCATGCAGGAATGGACCCGGCTCTATCCGGCGGCGGAAAAACTGACCATGGCCGTGAATATCTCGGCCAAGCAGTTTGCCGAGAGCACCCTTGCGGGCAATGTGGAACGCATGCTGAAGGAATCGGGGCTACAGCCCGGCCGACTGAAGTTGGAAATCACCGAAACCGTGGTCATGCTTGACGCCATGAAGTCCGTGAATCAGCTGAAGACGCTGAAGAATCTCGGCATCCTCCTGTCCATCGACGACTTCGGCACCGGATACTCGTCCATGAGCTATCTGCAGAAATTCCCCACGGACCAGCTCAAGATCGACTTGAGCTTTGTCCAGCGCATGGAATCCACCCCGGAAAACATCGAGATCATCCGGGCCATCGTGAACATGGCCCATTCCCTGCGGTTGCGGGTCGTGGCCGAGGGCATCGAGACGGAGCGCCAAAGGGACTTGCTTTATTCCCTGCAATGCGATTACGGTCAGGGCTACTTGTATTCGCGGCCTCTCCCACGGGATGAGGCCGAAGAGTTCGTCAAGGATTCCGAGTAGCTTTACCGGCATTTCATCTCTCTCAATCACTGGAGCTTTTCCCCATGAATCTCAGCGCACCGCAACTGCTCACCTGGATCGTCGCCGTCATCATCGGCCTTCTCGGCATTCTCATACGGATCGACGTCATGTCCATTCCGGTTCTCGAGAACCTGGTCCGGCCCTTCTGGCTCGTGGCCACCGGGTTCGTCATCCTGGCCATCTCCAATCTATTCCGCAGCCTGTAGGCGAGCGGAATTCATCGCGCCGTGCCGGGGCTTGACGAAAAAAATCGTCAAGCCCCTGTTTTTTTTGTTCGGTTGTTGTAAAGTGTACTGGTAATCAATACTGTTACGATATTGCTTTGACGGTTGATTCGCAAAGGAGGGTTAGCGTCAATGGCTGATTTGAAACGATGGAGCCGCGACGAGATATCGCGCATGCGCAGCGACGTGGACCGGCTCTTTGACGATCTGTGCGCCGATTTCAACCTGCCGTCCATGTTCTGCCGCATGGCGGGCGATCTCACCCTCGAGGAAGAGGGGGAGACCCTGGTGGTCAGGCTGGAGCTGGGCACCATGGACCCGGACGACGTGCACGTCTCGGTGATGGACCGGCAGCTGTCCATCGTGGCCGAGACCCGCGAATCGGGCCCGGGCCACACCAGCACCCACAGCTTTCACAAGGACCTGCGCCTGCCGTGCCGCATCGACACCGCCGGCGTCAGGGCGGAGTTCGCCGACGGCGTGCTCGTGGTCAGGCTGCCCAAGTGCTCGCTCCAATCGGGGCAGAAAATCGCAATTTCCCGGAAATAACATACGGAGACGGATTATGGCCAAGACAAGCACTGCATTCGAAGTTCCCGTCGAGAAGCTCAAGTGGACCCCGGGCCCCGATCAATTATCCATCAAGACGACCGATGACCTCGAACCCCAGAAGGACATCATCGGGCAGAAGCGCGGCGTCGAGGCCTTCCGCTTCGGCCTGGGCATGGTCAAGAAGGGGTACAACATCTTTGTCACGGGCCAGCCCGGCACCGGACGCCTGTCCACGGTGCGCAAGCTCCTGGGCGAAATGGGCGACGGACGCGCGACGCCCGACGACATCTGCTACGTGAACAACTTCAAGCATCCCGAGGCGCCCATTCTGCTCCGCTTCGAGCCGGGGCAGGGCGACCGTTTCAAGAAGGACATGCAGAAGTTCCTGGACAACATAAAGAGGGAGGTCCCGCAGCTCTTCGAGAGCGAGGAGTACATCGCCCGCAAGAACGCGATCGCCGAGGCCCACGAGAAGAAGGTCATGGGCTTCTACAAGGCCATCGAGGACCAGGTGAAGGACACCGGCCTGGTGGTGGTCCGCATGCAGATGGGCCCCATCCAGCGGCCCGACGTGGTCCCGCTGGTGGACGGCGAGCCCAAGCGCATGATCGAGCTGGAGGAGCTGGTCGACAAGGGCCGCTTCCCGCGCGACGAATACGAGAGGCTGCGCGACAAGCGGCTGGAGCTCAAGGAGCAGATCGACCACATCGTCCAGGAACTCAAGGAGCTCCAGAAGGAGGTCGGCGAGAAGCACCGCGAGGTGGACCGGCTCATGTTTCTGGCCCTGGCCCAGGAGTTCGTCAAGCCGGTGCGCGAGGAGTATCCGGACAAGAGGATATCGAAGTACCTGGATTCCGTGCTCGACAATATGGTCGAGGATCTGGATTCCATCAAGGCCCTGGGGGGCGGCGGCCAGCCCGGCCCCATACCGGGCATGATCATGCCCGGCCCATCGCCGGAGATGGTCTTCCAGCCGTATCAGGTCAACCTGCTGGTGGACAACGCCGAGACCCAGGGGCCGCCGGTCATCGTGGAGTCCTATCCCACGTACCGCAACCTGTTCGGCTCCATCGAGCGGGTCATGGACCGTATGGGCGGCTGGCACACGGACTATACCAAGATCAAGGCGGGCTCCTTCGTCAAGGCCAATGGCGGCTACCTGGTCATCAACCTGATGGACGCCATCATGGAGCCGGGCGTGTGGCAGACCCTGAAGCGGGCGCTCAAGACCGAGAAGATCGAGATCGAGACCTTTGATCCGTACTACTTCATCAGCGCCACCGGGCTGAAGCCCGAGCCCATCGAGATGGCCGTCAAGGTCGTCGTGCTGGGCAGCCCGTACCTCTACGCCATGCTGCGCAACTACGACGAGGACGTGCCCAAGATATTCAAGGTCCGGGCCGATTACGAGTCGAGCATGGACGTGACCGACGAGTCGGTTCTCGAAGTTGCCCGGTTCGTCAGGGCCGAGGTGGACCGCAACAAGCTCAGACCGTTCGACCAGTCCGGCGTGGCCGCCGTGCTGGAGGAGGGCGTCCGCTGGGCGGGCAGGCAGGAGAAGATCACCACCGCCTTCCCGGGACTGGGCGATCTCTTGAGCGAGGCCGACTACTTCGCTGGCCGCGCAGGTTCCGACGCGGTCACGGGCGGGCATGTCGCCGAGGCCATCGAGGCCAAGGTCTACCGCTCCAACCAGGTGGAGGAGCGCCTCCAGGAGATGATCGACCGGGGCAGCCTGTTCGTGGACACGGACGGCGAGGTCGCGGGCCAGGTCAACGGGTTGGCCGTGTATTCCCTGGGCGACTACATGTTCGGCAAGCCTTCGAGGATCACGGCGGTCACCTCGCTGGGCAAGGAGGGGATCATCAACATCGAGCGCGAGGCTGACATGTCAGGGCCGACCCACAACAAGGGCATGCTCATCCTGTCCGGGTTCCTGCGCAGCCGGTTCGCCCAGGACAGGCCTCTGTCCCTGGCGGCCAGCATCGCCTTCGAGCAGTCCTACGGCGGCATCGACGGCGACTCGGCCTCGTCCACCGAACTCTACGCCCTGTTGTCCAGCCTGTCCGGGGTGCCCATCCGCCAGTACATCGCGGTCACCGGTTCGGTGAACCAGTACGGCGAGGTCCAGCCCATCGGCGGGGTGAACCAGAAGATCGAAGGGTTCTTCCTGTGCTGCAAGCACGCGGGCCTGACCGGCAAGCAGGGCGTCATGATCCCGTATCCCAACATCAAGGACCTGATGCTTCGCGACGAGGTCATTCAGGCGGTCAGGGACGGCAAGTTCCACATCTGGGCCGTGAAGACCATCGACGAGGGCATCGAGATACTGACCGGCATGAAGGCGGGCGTTCGCAAGGCGGATGGCACGTATCCCGCCAAGACCATCAACAAGCTGGTGGATGACAAGCTGAAGGGGCTGGCCGACAAGCTGGCCGCCTTCGGCAAGGACGAGAAGGACGAGAAGAAGTCCTCCAAGAGAACGACCAGGAGCAAGCCCGCCAAGAAGTAGGGCGACGCGCTCATCCGATCACAACAAAAGGGTTGCGATACGTCGCAACCCTTTTCCGAGGTTTGCATGAATCTGTTGCGTCTGAATATCTGGAGAAAATGCATCCTGGGCGGTTTTTTGGCCGCCGTGGTGCTCATGTTCGCCATCGACTGGGGCTATCATTTCAACGTCGGCCATGTGGTCCGGCTGTTCGTCGGGGCTGTTGCCCTGTGGCTGGTCGTGGACCGGCTCTAGGCATCGTCGATCATGGCTGATCGCACGCCATGCGGACGTTTCCGGCCGTCCTGATCATGCCCCGGACGGGAAGGTCGCGGCCACGATCCGGGCCGCTTCGTCCAGCCACCCGCGCCGCTCATCCGGAGTGGAGGTGCAGACGATCCGGAACATCTTCCGGGTGACGTCCGGCACACCGCACAGGCCGAAGACGCAGTCTTTCCAAATCCGCTCCAGCGGATCGCCGAAGACCGTCTCCTCACGGCCCGCTTCCGTGTTCGAGGTATTGAAGACGATGGCCCTGTCCGCCTTGAGCAGCCCGGCGGGTACGCCCTCGCCGCCGTCCTCGCCCACGAACTCGTAGGCTGTGCCGGGCCGCATGACCCGGTCCACCCATCCGGCCAGCACGGCCGGGGGCATGCCCCACCAGTTCGGGTGGACCACGATCAGGCCGTCGGCTTGGGCCGTCTCCTCGCAGTGGCGGGCCACGTCGCCGGGCAGCTTCGCTCCGCGCGCGATCTCCCCGGCGGGCAGCAGGGGGTCGAATCCTTCGGCGTAGAGGTCATGAAAGGTCACCTGGTGTCCGTTGTCTTCCAGGGTTTGCCGCGCGGCAGCCGCGATGGCGTGGTTGAAACTGTTCGGGTCCGGGTGGGCCAGGATCATGAGTATCCGCATGGTTTTCTTCCTTATTGATTTTGCCATGCAATAGGCTGGAGTGGAACGAAATGGCAAGTTTTTTCGGGAAAGCGCTTGACCTTTCCCTTGGGCCGGACTAATCGAATCGTAAAGACAAAAGGAACTTTCCATGTTGCGTCTCGAAAACACCATTTCCATCATTCCCGCCAGCCTAGCCGTGGCCAGCGTATGCGTCGTCGTGGACGTAGTAGTAGGTGGTGTTCATAGGGACGCGCCATAGCGGGATAGTTACAAGCGAATTTCATAAACCCCCGTCGGTGCTAACCGGTGGGGGTTTTTCTTGATTCCCACCGGACACGGGGCAACAGGAGGCTCTCATGAAAATGTCAGGTGCGGAAATAATCATCAAATTGCTGGAACGGCAGGGTGTGCGGACCATTGCCGGCATTCCGGGCGGGGCGAATCTGCCGCTCTACGACGCCCTGGGGCAACACGGCGGGATCAAACACATCCTGACCCGGCACGAACAGGGGGCCGGGTTCATCGCCCAGGGCATGGCCCGGGTCTCGGGCAAGCCCGCGGTCTTTTTCGCCACCTCCGGGCCGGGCGCGACCAACACCCTGACGGCCATTGCCGACGCCAAGCTCGATTCCATCCCGGTCATCTGCATCACCGGCCAGGTGCCCCTGTCCATGATCGGCACCGATGCCTTTCAGGAGGTGGACACCTACGGCCTGTCCGTGCCCATCACCAAGCACAATTTCCTGGTCCGGTCCGCCGAGGACCTGCTGCGGGTCATTCCCGAGGCCTTCCGCATCGCGGCCAGCGGCCGTCCGGGCCCGGTGGTCGTCGACGTGCCCAAGGACGTGCAGATGGCCGAGATCGAGTTTGACCAGTGGCCCGAACCCGGCGTCCCGGACCGGACCCCGGAGCTGTTCGCTGGCGAAATCGAGCACGCGGCGGCCATGATCAACCGCGCGGAAAAGCCCATCCTCTATCTGGGCGGCGGGGTGATTCAGTCCGACTCCGCTTCCCAGGCCGTGGCCGTGGCCGAGAAGGGGGCCATCCCGGCGGCCATGACCCTGATGGGGCTGGGATCCATCCCTTCGGGTCATCCGCTGAACCTCGGCATGCTCGGCATGCACGCGGCGCGCTACACCAACCTGGCTCTGGAGGAATGCGACCTGCTCATCGCCGTGGGCGTGCGTTTCGACGACCGGGCCACGGGCAAGGTCTCGGAATTCTGTCCCAACGCCAAGGTCATCCACATGGACATCGACCCGAGCGAGCTGGACAAGATCAAGACCGCCCACGCCTCGGTGCGCGGCGACGTGGCCGACGTGCTCAAGGCGCTGTTGCCGCACATCGAGCGCCAAAACCGGACCGAATGGAACAGCCGGATCGAGGCACTCAAGGGTGCCCATCCCATGCTCGTTCCGGGAGCGGACGACCCGACCTCGCCCTACGGGGTCATCCTCAAGGCCGCCGAGCTGGCCGGGGACCAGGCCATCGTCTGCACCGACGTGGGCCAGCACCAGATGCGCACCGCCCAGGTCTATCCATTCACCCGGCCGCGCCACTGGCTGACCTCCGGCGGCCTCGGGACCATGGGATTCGGCATGCCCGCCGCTCTGGGCGCGGCCCTGGCCGCGCCGGACAAACCGGTCATCTGCTTCTCGGGCGACGGCTCCATCATGATGAACATCCAGGACCTGGCCACGGCCATGGAATACGACATCCCGGTCAAGATCATCCTGACGAACAACAACGCCCTGGGGCTCGTCCGCCAGCAACAGGATCTTTTCTACGGCAAGCGCTACGTCGCCTCCAACTACGGCAAGTGCGTGGACTTCATGAAAATCGCTGACGGCTTCGGGATCAACACCTATGACCTGGGCAACTGCGACGACCCCGAGGCGACCCTGGCCCGGGCCCTGGCCGCGCCCGGCCCGGCCCTGGTTCACGTGCCGGTCAGCCCGGACGAGCCCGTCTATCCCATGGTGGCTCCCGGAGCGGCCAATTCCCAAATGATCGGAGGTGAGAACCATGTGTAGGCAGACCGTCATCGAATTGTCCGTGAACAATCACCCCGGGGTCATGTCCCACATCTGCGGCCTGTTTGCGCGTCGGGCCTACAACGTCGAGGGCATCGCCTGCATGCCGGTCAACGGCGGACAGACCAGCAAGATATGGCTTCTGGTGGATGCGGACGACCGCCTGGACCAGATGATCAAGCAGGTGGACAAGCTCGAGGACGTGCTCATCGTAGAGCGCTACGACAGCGGCCACCCGGTCTTCGCCAAGATGGCCGAATTCGTCCAGTAGTCCTGTAGGCGGAACCGCGACAACGCCGGTTCCGCCTAGGACCCGGCCGCGTCGAGGGTCATCTTGCCGACTTGTTGGTAAAAGGCGCGCAGCTCCCGGTTCAGGGGCAGCTGGTCGTCGGTCGCCAGGACGTTGTAGGCGTTGGCCATGCGGCGGCGCACCAGCGTTTGCTGCTGTTTTCGCCAAGTGGTCCCCCGGGCGAGCAGCTGTTCGGCCCGTTTGACGATGTGCGCGGCCCGGACCGTGGACGAGTGGCGCGCCGCCACTTCGCGCCGGCCGTTGGCCGCGACGGCTTCCGCGCTGCCGTCGGCCAGCGCCCGGCGGGCCCTTTCCGCAGCCCCCGCCGCGTCGCCGCGCGGGTAGAGGAGCACGTCTTCACCGTCGGTGAACAGGTCGCCCAGGCCGTTGCCCACGTCTTCGGTCAGCAGGGCCGCGCCGCAGGCCATGGCTTCGAACACCCGGAAATTCAGTTCCCCGGCCGCCGACTGGTTGAGCACGATCCGGCTGCGGTTGAAGATGGGCACGAAATCCCCCTGGGTGACGAACAGGGGATGCCGTTTTCTGAAATCGTCGAGAAAGAGCTTGCGCCTCTTGTTGATGGATCCCTCCACCGTGCCCACGAACGAGACCGGCACGTCCCGCTCCAGCCCCTGGTCCGTATCCCGGAAGGGATTGCAGAAGAGCGGGAACCATTCCAGCCTGTTGCCCAATTGCTCCTGCTCGAAGAGCGGCAGGTAGTCCTTTTGCGCCACGAGCATCAGATCGAAGGCGGCCGCATAGGCCATGTGCCAGGGGTTGCAGTACTGGTCGATGGAGAAGCCCACGGTCACGGCGGGCAGGGATTCGATGCCGATGACCGAGGGAGGGCGGCACATGTCGCTCCAGACCACCAGGTCCGGCGTAAAGGCCCGTTCCCCGAGCAGCCGCATCAGGTCGGCCAGGGAGATGACGGTCTCCAGGCGGACTTCGCAGCCGGGGTCCGTGCCGAGCCACAGCACTTCGTGGCCCATTTCCTTGAAGGGCCTGACGAAATAGTGGCCGTCCAGGTTGAGAATGCGCATTGCCTGTCCTTTGTTGGGTATCCGTCCGGACAGGTATACCCGGATATGCCTTGCCGGATCAAGTGAGGGCGGCATGGGAGACAAATGCGTTTGCCCGCTCTAAAGATATTGCCCTAGCGGCCGATAAACCATGTGGATAGGTCTAATCCACTGGAGACGTCATGGCCCTGACCGACATCGAGAAGAGCTTCATCTACGACTACTCTTTGCAGCTGTTGCAGCAGGACATGCTGACCAATCAGCTGTTCGGGGCGTCCGGCGTGGGGCAAAATTTGCGTAGCCTGGTGCTGGGCGGACCTGTCCGGGCGGCCACCTTCACCAATCCCTTCGAGGAAGCCATCAGCGGCCAGTTGCGCGGCGATGCGTCGGCAGTGCGCCAGGCCTCGCGCAACGTGGGCGAGGCCGCGTCCATGATGGGCGTGGCCCGCACCGAGATGGCCACCGTCATGGACGCCCTGAACGACATGGAGGACATGATCGACCAGATCAACTCCGGCGAGCTGGACGGCACCAGTTCCGTGGTCCAGAGCGACTTCGACGCGCTTCGGGACAAGATCACCGGGACCATCTCCGCCGCGGACTTCAACGGCATCGCGGTGCTCGACTCCTCCCAGTGGGGCACGGATCAGATCGACGCCAACGGCAATGTCTACATCCAGTCGAGCAAGGACGGCGGGTTCAACATCACCTTTCATTCCGTGGACACTCCGTCCAGCGGCGTGGCCTGGTCCGACCTGGACGGCACCGACCTGGGCGCGGCGGGCACTCGCGCCACCCAACTCGGGTACGTCCAGTCGCTGCAAAGCGAGATGTCGGCCATTCAGGACGTGTACGAGGGCAAGGAAGACAGCCTCCAGTCGCAGCAGCTCAACCTTGAGAGCCAGGCCCAGCTCCTGGACCAGGCCGCCCAGTTGCGCAAACCGTCCGACCCGGACTATTCCCTGGAACAGCTCCTGGCCGATCTCGTGGCCCGGACCACGGGCACGATCTTCGACGGCAACGGCTGATTTTCCCAAGAAGGCAGTGAAAACGAAAGCGCCGGTCCGTACGGACCGGCGCTTCTTCATTGGAGAGACTGGGTCATGAGATGGTTCTTCCTTCGTCTTTTATCAGCCAGGCAACGCTGAGAAGCAGGAATTCCACCACCATCAGTTCGACGCGAAACAGGATGAGGGCCATGACCAGCACGACGGGGTCGACGAGATGCAGGCAGCCCCCGAGTATGTAAGCCGCGACTCCCTCCCTGACCCCGATGCCGGACGGCGCGAAGAGCGCCAGGATACCGGCGGCGGACGCGAACGCATAGGCGCTGGTCACCATGGCCACGTTGTAGAAGGTCCACTCCAGGGGGGCGAAGCTCCGCAGCAGGGCGAAAAGGGCGCATCCCGTGAACACGACCACCAGGAAGGCGTAGGGCAGGACCGCGAGGATCTGGCTCTTGGTCAGGAACAGGGATTGTTTCGGTGGTTCCCTTTTGAAGATTCTGAGTGCCAGCAGAAAGGATTTCTCGAAGAGCGGCGAGCCGATGAAGACGAGGGACAGGGCGATGAAGGCGATACCCGTCACGAAATGGGAAACGGCATCGCCGTCACGGTCGATTGCCGCCCCCAGAGCGGGCATGGACAGGACGATGGAGACGATGACCAGGAAGAAGTTCTCGTAGAGCGTGCTGACGGTGAGCGCCTTCTTCGAAAGGCCGAGCCGTTCGAAAAAATGGATACGTCCGAAGATCATGGCGACCTTCCCCGGGACGTAGCGTCCTATGTGGCCGTATATGAAGCCGCAAAACCACTGGCTGAACCGAATCTTCCGCGCCGGTTCCTCTACCCGCCTTTGCGTGGCGACGAAGTTCATCAACAGGCTGAGATACAGGGGAAGGAGGCAGGTCAGGGAGAGAAGCTGCCACTTGACGTCGATCCTGCTCAAACTCTCCCGCAATGCGTCGAGATTGGCGTTTATGTACCAGGCGCAGGAAAGCGCTACGGCCAGGAGGTACAGGATCGTCAGTATCTTTTTCAGTGGCATCGTTCGGGATTCCTCTCTGATTCGTTTCCGCTCGGTGGATTCCGGCAAACGCGGAGGCTGCAAGGCGGATCAAGAGTCTCGCGGAATATAGTTTTATTGCAGCGAAAAGAAAATCTGTTTGTACCGTTCTCCGCAGACATCCCAGGAGAAATTGTCGCGGGCGTACTGCTGTCCGCGTTTCCTGATCGCTTCGGCCTCTTGGGGGTTGTTCAGGGCGTGCAGGACGCAGTCGCTGATAGCCTGCGGGTCTTTTGATTTGAACCGGTAGCCGGTCACCTTGTCCTCGATGGTCGCATCGATTGTCGGCAGATCGCTCGCGAGCGTCAGGCAGCCGCTCAGCATGGATTCCACCAGGACGACCGGCGCCCCTTCGCAATCCCCGTCCCTGGCGACGATGGAAGGGCCGACAAACATGTCGGCGACGGCGAGATATTGAGGGAGTTCGCGGTTCGGCTTGGGCCCCAGGAAGAGGATGCTCCCTTCCGCGCCCTCGGTTCGCCGGGCGAGTTCCTTCAGGCCCTTTTCCAGTTCGCCGGATCCGATGATCAGCAGCCGGGCTTTGGGGTGCGCGCCCAATATGTCCGGCATCGCCTTGATAAGGTACTCGATGCCCTTTTTTTCCGACAGGCGGCCGACAAAGAGCAGGACCTCGCCTTCGAGCCCAAGCTGCTTTTTCAACTCGCCGTTGTCGGCAGAGGAAGTGAAATTCGCGGAATCGGCCCCCATGGGGATCACGGGGCACTCCAGGCTGGGCCTGACCCCGATGTCCGAAATCAATTGTCGAAGTTCCTTTGAGACGGCAGTGGCGTAATCGCAACGGTTCAAAAAGAACCGTTTCAGCCCGTCCAGGCTCCGCAGGCCGTTCAAATCCGCGCCGTGGGACGTGTTGACGATCTTGCAGCGGCTGCGGGTCAGGAAGCGGGCCAGCACGGCTGCGGCCCCTTGCGGGACCACCCAGTGGGCATGGATATAGTGGGGATTAAACCGCCGGATCATCCTAATGGTGGCCGCCAATTGAAAGAGGAGAAAGAACGGCAGTTGCAGCCAGAGGAGCCTGTTTCTTTTCAGCGCGGGAAGCATGGCGCCGTCCGTCACTCTTTCGGGAAAAGGCCAGTAATTGAAACGGTGAATGGTCATTCCATCACACTGCTCATCCTTTCGCGCTCCCACGCCGTAGGGAGCGAGGACCAGCACGTCGAACGACGTCGCCAGCCTTTTGGAGAGTTCGTAGACGAATGGCGGGGTGTGGTCCGCCTCGAAACGGGGGAATGTCGATGTCAGAACCAGAATGCGTTTGGTTTCATCCGTCTTGCCGTCGGTTTTCATCGTCCACTTTTCCTTTGAAGGACTGCCCCTATAAGAGTGCAAAAGGTTTTAGCCATCACCCCATACCCAAGTCGATTCTAGATAATAGTCCTGATCTTATGCAGTACGAGGTCCATCACCCAGGAGTCGCTCGAGTGTGAAACCCATGCTGTTCTGTAAGCCACGGATTCGGCCATGGAAACGCATGCGGAGAACACGCTCCACCAGGCAAAGAACCTGATGAATCCGCCATGGAGCTGCGTGGGGGAAACCCGGCCTTTCGCTGCGAAAAGGACGCACAGTCCCAAAAAGAGAAACGGCCAGAATTCCGCTTTGTAGCGCACGGTGATGGTCGGATAGGAGAACATGAGCAGCATCGGAATGAGGAGCGTGGTCGCCAGGATAAAATAGGAAATGGTTTCAGGCTGTTTGGTGAATTCCTTTCTTCCCTTGCCAAAGGTGAACAGGGCGGCGAAGAACCAGGGACTCCACATGAGCAGCAGGGGGGCCGGGTCTTCCAACCGCATGGTCCCGGTCCCGAACAGGCCGGTCAGCCTGTCGTAGACCGAATGGGCGTATCCTCCCATCCCGACGCCGGTCAGATGGAATATCGCGCCGGGAATGATCCTGCGGATGCTGAAGCGGCCATGCTGCTTGACCGCGAGGTGGCGTCCGGACAACCCTTCGCCGTTCAGAATGAAACCGTACCGCTCCAGGGGCGCGGGGTCGAAGGGGGCTCCCCATTTGACCCAGTTCAAAAAGAGCAGCAGGCACCCGAAGGCGAACAGTATGAGCATCGGGGCGACCACCGTCTTCGGGGCGAAGATCGCCCTGACGGCACTTTTCAGGGGGCCGTGTTCCGTCCGGAACCGCACATATCCCTGGTAGGCATGGAGCAGGCAGAACAGCGTGACCCCAAAATACAATGCGATGGCCATGGTCGGGCGCGTGTGCAGCATGATCCCCGCGATGATAGCCAGGGCAGTCATGTTCCCGGGCGCGGATTCGGAACGGACCAGCATGCCGCGCAGGACGATCCAGGCGAAAAGCATGACCCCGAGGAGCCCGAGAGCGATGGGCTCATGATAGACCGAACCGTTTGCGCACAATATCAATGTCGGGGAGGCGAGCCATATCAGCAGGGTGGACGAGAGGTACAGCTTGCCGCTCCATCCGTAGCCTTTGGAGGCATGCCGCATCACGGTGTGCAGGATGGATTGGGAGATCGCCGCGATGCCGATCGAGGAGGCGAAGACGATGACTCGCGAAACCGGGACCGTCGCCAGATCGACGAAGAAATGAAACGGCAACCTGAGGAGCGCCGGGAAAAAACCAAAGTAGGTGTAAACACGGCCGTCAAGGGCATAGAACCCTTCGTCCCCGATGACGGCGGGGGTGAGATCCAGCCTTCCATCCCAGAGGCTCAGGAAGAAATCGTTATATACCAAGCCGAACTTTTCCAGCCCGAAGAAGTTGAGCGTGCCGTTCGTGATCAGCAGGGCGTTCCAAACGATGCATATGAGAATGATTGAATAATAGAGAGGCGTTATCTTTTGGTGATTGTCAATATTCAAGTCGGCGGAATGCACACGATCCTCCTGGAGAGCAGACGCAAGCCGGGGTGGGCCAAGAATAATGAACTGCCATGCCGATGAACTATGGCTCGGACTTGCCGTTCTTTGACTTCTCGTCTTCGATGAGTTCCAGCCGACGGACTTTTTCCAGGGTCAGTTCTATCAAATGTCGGTTGAAGTTTACGACATCGGCAACGATACCAAATAAATAGGCGACGAATCCAAGAATGAGAAGGGCGCCTCCGATGACCAGCGACTGGATATGGCCGGCACCTTCACCCATCATATACAGGATCAGGAAACGGACTATCGGGATAAACCCTATGATGAAGAAGACGGACCCCACATAGAAGCATACCCTGAGCGGCTGGTACATGGCGTACATCCGCACCATGGTGGAGACCTGCTTTTGGATGAACAGGGGGATGCTTTTGAATAATCTCGATTCCCGGGTTTTGGGATTGGTCTCCACGGGCACGGAAGCCACGGCCATGTGCTTCTTGCCCGCCTGGATGATCATTTCGGTTGTGTAGCTGAAGTTGGACACGATGTTGATCTTGAGGGCGGCCTCCCGTGTGATGGCCCGGAACCCGCTGACGGCGTCAGGGATGTCCACGCCCGCCAGCCTGCTGACGATGCCGCTGCCGAACCACTGGAGGATTTTTTTCCCCCGGGAAAAGTGTTCCACCTTTTCGGTCTGCCGGTTGCCAACCACCAACTCGGCCTCGCCCGCCAGAATGGGCTGGATCAGCTTCGGTATGTCCCATCCGGCGTATTGGTTGTCGCCGTCCGTATTGACTATGATGTCCGCGCCCAGCTTGAGACAGGCCTCCAACCCCTTGCGGAACGTCCTGGCCAGCCCCAGGTTCTTGCGGTTCACGACTATATGGTCCACGCCGTTCTCTTGGGCGACGCGTATGGTTTCGTCCGTTGAGCCGTCATCGATGATCAGGATTTCGACCTCGTCTATCCCCTCGATTTCCCTCGGAATATCCGCAAGCGTCGCCGGAAGCGTATGCTCTTCGTTGTAGCATGGAATCTGGATAATTAACTTCAACCTATCCCTCCGGTTTCATTGGTGTTGACGGCCGCCAATGAGCCGATATGCAACGTTGCGAATAAACTTCGCAATTTGATATATTACTATAGGTATTCCCGCAAGTCATCCCGAGATCTGGCCTGTAACTATTTTAGCATGAAGTTGGAAAAACCGCCGCCGGGAATGGGGCAGGGGAGTTGGAGGACAGATGCTGTCGGTATGCCGTCGGGCTTCCGTCTCGGCGTGCCCAAAAAGAAAAAACCGCCGATCTTTCGATCAGCGGTTTTGGTATGGATGGGGTTGAATCGTCCACCAAAGCGGACCACTTCCCGTTGGCCTTCGCCATCCTAACCGGATGGATTATTCTTTCCCTTGAACAGGCCGTAAATCAGCACGAAGAACAGGGGAATGAATACGAGGTCGATGAACGTCGCGGACATCATGCCGCCGCAGACCGCCGTACCGATGGCGTTCATGGCACCGGCGCCGGCCCCTCTGTTGAGGGCCAGGGGCAAAACGCCGAAGAAGAAGGCCAGAGACGTCATGAGCACCGGCCGGAACCGGGTCTTGACCGCGCCCAGGGTCGCATCAATGAGGCCCTCGCCGTGTCCCATGCGCTCCTTGATGAACTGAATGATCAAGATCGCGTTTTTCGTCGAAAGGCCCAACGTGGTCAGGAAGCCGATCTGGAAGTAGACGTCATTGTGCAGCCCGCGCAGCGAGGTGGCCACGATGGCACCGAACACGCCCAGCGGGAGCATCAACAGGTTGACGACGGGGATGGTCCAACTCTCGTACAGAGCGGCCACGCAGAGGAAGATGACGAAGATGGAGAAGACATAGAGTATTGGTCCCTGTGACGTGGCCATGCGCTCCTGATAGGAGAGGCCGGTCCAGTCGTAGCCGATGCCCTCAGGCAGTTTGCGGACGATTTCCTCCATGGCCGTCATGGCCTCGCCGGTGCTGTGACCGGGCGCGGCTTCGCCCCAGATGTTGAAGGACGGGAAGGCGTTGTAGCGTTCCAGTTTCGGCGATCCCGTGGCCCACCGGCCGGTGGCGAAGGAGGAGAAGGGAACCATGGTGCCCTCGTCGTTGCGGACGTAGAGCTTCTCAAGGTCCGTCGGCAGCATGCGGTAGGGGGAATCCGCCTGGACATAGACCTTCTTGACCCGTCCGGCCTGGACGAAGTCGTTGACGTAGGAACCGCCGAAGGCCGCGGACAGGGTCGTGTGAATGGACGAGATGGGCACGCCCAGGGCGCCCGCCTTTCCCCAGTCGACATCGACGTAGTACTGCGGGGCGTCCTCGATACCGTTGGGCCGGACCCGGGCCAGTCGGGGGTCCTGTGCGGCCATGCCCAGGAGCTGATTGCGGGCCTCCATGAATTTCTGATGTCCCAGGCCTCCCATGTCCAGCAGCTCGAAGTCGAATCCCGACGCCATGCCCAACTCCACCACCGGGGGCGGCGGGAAGGCGTACACGGAGGCACCCTTGATCTTGGAAAAGGCCCGCATGGCCCTGCCCGCAAGACTGGGGACCGACATGGTGGGATCGTTGCGTTCCTCCCACGGCTTGAGCTTGACGAAGCCAAAGGCCATATTCTGCCCCTGACCGCCGAACGAGACACCGGCGATGGGCATGATGGACTCGATCACGTCCTGTTCGTTTTCCATGAAGTATTTCTGGACTTCGTCCATGATCGCCGTGGTCTGCTCCAAGGTGGAACCCGAGGGAAGCGTGGCCTGAACCAGCAGGATGCCCTGGTCCTCATCCGGGATATAGGAGGTGGACATGCGCATGAACAAAAAGCCCACGGCCGCCACGAGCAGGGCGTAGAACATCAGGTACGGGATCTTTCGCGAGAAGGAATGGTGGACGAGTTCAACATACAGTCTTCTGGTCTTGGTGAAGACGCTCTCGAACCAGCGGAAGAACGGGCGCATGAAGAAGATCGCGTTGGTCGCGGGGCCGTGCCCTTTTTCCGTGGGTTTGAGGAACGTCGCGCACAGCACCGGGGTCAGGATCAGGGCCACGAGCACCGAAAGGAGCATGGAGGCGATGATGGTGATGGAAAACTGACGGTAGAGCACGCCTGTGGAGCCCTGAAAAAAGGCCATGGGGCCGAAGACCGCGGACAGCACCAGCCCGATGCCGATCAGGGCGCTGGTGATTTCGTCCATGGATTTGGCCGTGGCCTCCCGTGGCGAGAGCCCTTCCTCGGCCATGATCCGTTCCACGTTCTCGACCACGACGATGGCGTCGTCCACCAATAGGCCGATAGCCAGGACCATGGCGAACATGGTCAGCATGTTGATGGAAAAGCCGAAAAGCCCGAGCACGGCGAAGGTTCCCAAAAGAACCACCGGTACGGCGATGGTCGGGATCAGGGTCGCCCGGATACTCCCCATGAAGACGTACATGATGACAAAGACCAGGAGTACGGCCTCGAACAGGGTGTTGACCACCTCCTCGATGGCCACCACGGTAAACGGTGTGGTGTCGTAGGGGTAGACCACTTCCATCCCGACGGGGAAGTAGGCGCTCAGCTCCTTGAGTTTCGCCTTGATGGCGTTGGCCGTGTCCAGGGCGTTGGCCCCTGCGGCCTGGCGGATGGCCATGGCCGCCGAGGGGACGCCGTTGTAGCGGGCGTCGACGTCGTAGCGCTCGGTTCCCAATTCGGTGCGGGCGATGTCCCTGATGCGGATTACCGAGCCGTCCTGATTGGAGCGGATGGGGATGGAGGCGAATTCATCCGGGGTCTGCAACAGGTGCTGCACCACGATGGGGGCGTTGATGCGCTGCCCCTTTTCGGCCGGCGTGCCGCCCAGCTGTCCGGCCGAAACCTCGACGTTGTAGTTCCGCAAGGCCGTGATGACGTCGTCCATGGTCAGGCTGTAGTTGGTCAGGCGGTCGGGATTGACCCATACGCGCATGGCGTACTGGGTGCCGAAGCTCTCCACCTCGCCCACGCCGGGGACGCGGGCCAGGACCTTTTCCAGGTTGGACTGGGCGTAGTCCCGCAGGTCCTCGCTGCTCATGCTCCCGTCTCTCGAAATGAGCCCGATGATGATCAGGTAGTTTCGGGTGGATTTGCTGACCTTGATGCCGAAGCGCTGCACCGAGTCGGGCAGGCTGGCCGTGGCCAGTTGCAGCTTGTTCTGCACCTTGGTCCAGGCAAGGTCCGGATCGGTGCCCGGGGTAAAGGTCAATTCGATGCGCGACTGGCCAGAAGAGGAGCTCGTACCGGTCAGATAGAGCATGCCGTCCAGGCCGGTCATCTTCTGCTCGATGATCTGGGTGACCGTGTTTTCGACGGTCTCCGCCGAAGCGCCGGTGTAGAAGGACTCGATCGAGATGGAGGGCGGAGCGATGGGCGGATACTGCGAGATCGGCATTACATAGATCATGAGCGCGCCGAGCGTCATGATGATGATGGCGATGACCCAGGCGAAGACCGGACGGTCAAGAAAGAATTTCGACAGCATTATTCTGCACCAGCGCCTTGTTTCCGGGGTTGCGCGTCAGGAGCGGGTGTAGCAGCCTGTCCCTGCGCCGGATTGAACGGGGTGGCCTTGACCTCCGTGCCCGGCTGCAGCCGTTGTAAACCCTCGACGATCACACGGTCGCCGGGGACCAGCCCGGAGACAACCAGCCAGTCGCCGTCGATGGCCCGGTCGAGGACCAGACGGCGCAGCTGAACCTTGCTTTCGTCATCCACGATCAAGGCGTAGGGATCGCCCCGGTGATCGCGCGACACGCCCTGTTGCGGAACGAGGATGGCCTGTTCGTCGACGCCTTCCTGTACCACCGCCTTGACGAACATGCCGGGCAGCAGCGTTTTGTCCGGATTGGGAAAAATCGCCCGCAGGGTCACCGTCCCGGTGGTCTGATCCACCGTGACGTCGCTGAACTGCAACGTTCCCTCGTGGGGATAAAGGGTGCCGTCTTCCAAGATAAGTTGGACCTCGGGTTGTTGCGAATTCGATTTGAATTGCCCCTTCCCGACGCTGTTCCGGATACGCAGCAGTTCCGTGGTGGACTGGGGAACATCCACATAAATGGGGTCGAGCTGCTGGATGGAGGTCAGGGCGGTACTTTGATAGGCCGTGACAATGGCCCCGTCCGTGACGGAGGACTTGCCGATGCGGCCGGGAATAGGGGCGGTGATTTTGGTGTATCCCAGGTTTATGCGGGCGACTTCCAGGGACGCCTGCAACGACCTGATCCTGGCGTTGAGTTCATTCAGAGCGGAGGCGGCATCATCGTAGTCCTGCTGGCTTACGGTCTTGGCCTCCAGAAGCTTTTCGTAGCGTTCCGCCTTGGAGCCTACGGACTGAAGTTGGGCCTGGGCCTGCTTGAGTCCCGCCAGCGCGTTGTTGTACTCCGCCTGGAAGGGAGCGGGGTCGATCAGGTAGAGGACCTCTCCTTCCTTGACGTCGGAGCCTTCCGTGAACAGGCGCCGCTGGATCAGTCCGCTGATGCGCGGACGAATCTCCGCTATGCGAAAGGGGGTGGTACGCCCGGACAGTTCCATGGTCAGCGTGACCGCCTGCCTGTGTATCGCGACCGTGCTGACCTGGCGGCTTGTTGATGCGGGCATCGCCGTATCCGCGCCATCGTTGCACCCGAAGAGAAGGGAAACGGCCAGAAACAGTGTTGAGAGCAGTTTGAATCGAGCCGTATTGTTTATTATTCCGTAAGAGGCCATTCTAAATCCTTACTGTTATGATGAGCAGGGCTAAATGATATTGTCCATAAGCGTATTCTCTTGCCCTGCGCTTAAGTTTTGTGTCTTGTCCTTGATTCGACGGGGATATCTTTTGACGGTCCGCAATTGTCAGGCTGGTTCAGTCCTGAGACAGGTTTCGTCCAAAGTCGTTTTTAGTCAAGCCGATTTGATCTTCCTTCCAACGTGACACCTATCCTGGCGCGGGACTCCAGAACCGCACTAATCCGAAATTTTGAAATATGGCATGTGTGGATACTAGCACAAACAGCGACACATGGCAGCAACAGTTTTCTCTTCATTCCGGCAGCACCGGGCAGGGAATTCCGCCTGATGCGTTATAGTGTTGACGTTCCCTGTCGCATGGTTACGGAGTATCGTATCGAATGCGCAACTTGCTCACGTAATTTTGGCAACCGTTTTATTTTTACGTTATTTTAATTAGGTTATGGCTTTTGCGGCAACGCAAATCCAAGGTATGCGAATCGGTGGTTTGTTATAGTGTTTGTCTTTAAATTTGAACTAATTTATATTTTATTTGCCGCATACGCCGCCTTCTTTTAAAGGGTAACACGTTATTACCACTGTTCTATTTAAAAATCCATTCTTGTCTTTTGGTACATAAGTAAGTCAGTTCATAGTAGAACCGTCAGTACTGATTCAAGGGGCACGGTCTGGCGAGAAATCAAGAGGTTTTTTCCCGAAGCGGAATAATTCAGATGAGCCTCTTTCCGTTCACCGGAACACCCGGGCAATGTCCATACCGGTGTCCTGAGGATGCGCCCGAGGTAGAATGATGTTTTTAGCCTGTCGCCGTGCTGGCCGGCGACGTCGCGCATGAAATCGGCCTGGACGCGGTGCGGGTGAAGGGGGCATCAGCCCCTGCACGACGAAGAAAACTCCTTCGCCGTTTCAGCAAGGAAGGAGCCCGAGCGATCATACGGGGAAAGTGGCGGTCGTCCAAAAAGAAAACCGCCGATCTTGCGAACGGCGGTTTTGATATATGGAGCTGCTGGGCGGGATTGAACCGCCTACCTCATCCTTACCAAGGATGCGCTCTACCGATTGAGCTACAGCAGCGTTCCGGCTGTTTTCGAAGAAATGGCAGGCCGATTTTTCATCGGCCCGCCGGGGTATTTCTTCGTTTGGTCGGGATGAAAGGATTTGAACCTTCGACCCCTTGAACCCCATTCAAGTGCGCTCCCAGACTGCGCTACATCCCGACGCGAAGTGAGTAACTAGCCGTGCACGGGTTTGTTGTCAACGGTTTTTTGGGGAAAAAAGTCAACTCGTCGTTTTTTTTGAGGATTGTCCCCGGCCCGCGCAGACTTTTCATTGCCTGGACGCGGATATTTATAATGGCATTTTTCCGCGGTCGTGTATAATAACAAGGCAGGAACGCAGGATAACCCCTGAAGGGCAAAGGCGCCGAACGGTGCGGCCACTTCGGGTGAATTTTCACATAATGTAAAAGCAATCAGGGGGTTGGCATGGCTGATGAAGCTCTGAAAGACATCAATCAGTTTTTGACCTTCACGTTGGGCAAGGAAATATTCGCCCTGGATATCGGAACGGTCCGTGAGGTCCTGGAGCTGACTTCCATCACCAAGATCCCGAGGACGCCCAAGTTCATGCGCGGCGTCATCAACCTGCGCGGCCACGCCGTGCCCGTGGTGGACATGCGCCTCAAGCTGGGCATGTCCAAGGGTGAGGACACGGTGGACACCTGCATCATCATCGTGGAGATCGAGTACGAGGGCGAGTTCACGATCATGGGCGCGCTGGTCGATTCCGTGCGCGAGGTCTTCGAGATGACCCCGGACACCATCGAGCCCGCGCCCAAGATGGGCGCGGCCATCAACGCCGAGTACATCAAGGGCATGGGCCGTCAGAACGAGCAGTTCATCATCATCATCGACATCAACAAGATTTTCTCCGCCGAGGAACTGGCCATCGCCAAGGATATGGCCAGCCTGGGAGGAGGCGATCGCGTCCCGGCCCCGGAAGAGGCCGCCGCACCGGCGCAGGCCTAGAGCCGAAACAACAACCCCCGTCCGGAAAGGGCGGGGGTTTCTTTTTGCCTAATGGCCGTTGGAGAGGACGTCCGCCTTCACCTGGACGGCGCCCAGATGATAGGCCGTGTGCGCCAGCACCCCGGCCGCGCTCCAGGCCGCCTCCGGGTCCACGGGCGCGCGGCGTTCGATGACCTCCCGCAATCTCCCGGCCTGATCGGCCATCCTCCGGCGAACGGCGAGCCATTCCCGTTCGTTCACGGTGGACACGGTCCAGCTGGATTCCCAATCGTACTCCTTGTCCCGCGTTCCCTCTATCCAGTCGGTGAAGGCGTCCAGGCTGAAGGCCAGGTGCAGGGCGTGGGTGGCTATGGATTCGCCCGCGACCGGGGTCGATGCCTGGCTTGCGGACAACCCGTCGAGCAGGGCGAGCAGGCCGCCTTGTCCCGGGACCAGGAAAGCGCCCCGGTCCTGTGCGCCGTCAAAGCATTCCCCGACCACGCCGAGGACGGCCCGGACCAATTCCTGCGCGGAGATGAAAGACGCTTGCATGACTCCTCCTTTGCGGGGGTTATTCCTCCCAGTTCATCATCTTGTCCCAGCGGACCTTGCCTTCGGTCTTCTTCTGCTTGCGCAGCAGCACATAGAGGGCTCCGGCCCCGCCGTGCTTGGGCTGGGCCGTGCAGAAGGCCAGGACCACGCGCCGCAGCGGCTCCTTGGTCAGCCAGCTCTCGGCCTCGGTGCGCAGGATGGGCTGGCCGCCGGGGGAGTTTCGGCCCCGGCCGGTGACCACCAGCACGCAGCGGTGGCCCTGGAGATAAGACTCGCGGATGAAGAAAAGCAGGGAGTCCCGCGCCTGGTCCGAGGTCATGCCGTGCAGGTCCAGGTGGGCGGCCACGCTCAGGGAACCGGCCTTGAGCCGCTGGAATATCTTGATGTCCAGGCCGCGCACGTAGCCGTACATGAACTCGTCGGTGTATTCGAGTTCGAACTCGATGTCCCCGCGCATGAAACGATCCAGGTCGTTGCCGGTCTCGTCCTCGAGGGGCTGGGCCGGTGCGGAAGCGACGGCAGGGGCGACCTTGCGGCCGCTCTTGCCGTCCATGCGCTGTACGCCGTGCATGGCCGCCATGAAGATTTCCTCGGCCTTGGGGTCGCTCTCGGGGTTGACTTTTTCTTTTGGAGGCTCATTTTTCTGGTACGGAAGCGAATAGATGTCCTCTTTTTCCTTCTTGAATTTGATCTGCTTGAGATCGCCAAGGTCGTTCATGCGTTTCTTGCCCATCATGTAACCTTCCTTTGGTCGAGCCGAGTATATCCGAAACCCTCGAGGGGGTGGTGGCTGGTGCCGCCCAGCGCAGCGAGCGCTGGACTTCCGCGACGTGCTTGAGTAATGAGCCTGTTGCACATCATTCAAAGCGAGGAATTACATGCTGACCATTGAAGACTTGCATGTCAATATCGGCGACAAAGAGGTCCTGCAAGGGATCGATTTACAGATAAACGACGGGGAGACCTTCATCCTGTTCGGCCCCAACGGGTCGGGCAAGACATCCCTGCTCATGACCCTGATGGGCTTCTCCGGCTACGAGGTGACCAAGGGCAAGATCATATTCAAGGGCGAGGACATCACCAACGCCCCCATGTATGAGCGCGCCCGCCTGGGCATGGGTATGTCCTTCCAGCGGCCGCCGACCATCCACGGCCTGCGTACCCGCCATCTGGTGCAGATGTGTTCGCGCAAGGGCCACGTCAACACCGACCTGCTGGCCGAGACCGTGAACATGGGCGACTTCCTCGACCGTGACATCAACGCGGGCTTTTCCGGCGGCGAGATCAAACGCTCCGAACTGCTCCAGCTCATGGCTCAGCAGCCCGATCTGGTGCTCTTTGACGAGCCCGAGTCCGGCGTGGACATGGAGAACATGCAGTTGGTGGGTAAGGTGGCCAGGGACGTGCTGGACGGCAAGTTCAGCGTGGCCCCGGACCTGAGCCTCAAGGAGCGCAAGGAGCGGGTCAAGACCGCCGGTCTGATCATCACCCATACCGGGTACATCCTCGACTACGTGAACGCCGACCGGGGCCAGGTCCTGTACCAGGGGCATCTGTGCTGCGAAGGCCGCCCCAGAGACATTCTGGACCACATCCGGGAGCACGGCTACCAAGAATGTGTCCGTTGCATGAACTAGCCCGGCACGGGAGATTATAGATATGAGCAAAGTCGATCTGAAGAATTTCAAGTTTGACGGCCTCAAACAGGAGGCCATCAGCGATCTCAACGCCCTGTCCGACGCGGACAAGGATCAGCTCCTCATGGCGGGCGTGGTTTCGGACCTGTCCACCCGTTCCGCCTCCTACCTGCAGATGGACCAGTCCGCGGTGCACTGTCAGTCCAGGAACGACGGCGTGGAGATCATGGACATCAAGGACGCCCTGAAGAAGTACGACGGCCTCAAGGAGTACTTCTGGACCCTGGTGGACAAGGACAAGGACGAGTTCACCCGGTCCGCGCACGACAACCTGCACGGCGGCTACTTCATCCGCGTCAAGGCCGGGGCCAAGATCAAGGAGCCCATCCAGTCCTGTCTGATGCTCAAGTCCGAGAACGTGGGCCAGAACGTCCACAACATCGTGATCATCGAGGAGGGCGCCGAGGCGCACATCATCACCGGCTGTTCCGTGGCCCACGGCACCAAATCCGGCGCGCACCTGGGCATCTCCGAGTTTTTCGTCAAGAAGAACGCGTCGCTGACCTTCACCATGGTCCACAACTGGTCCGAGGCCGTGGCCGTGCGGCCGCGTTCGGCGGGCGTGGTCGAGGAGGGCGGCAAGTTCCTGAACAATTACGTCCTGCTCAAGCCGGTCAAGGACCTGCAGATGTATCCCGCCATCACCTTGAACGGCAAGGATTCCGTGGCCCGCTTCAACTCCGTGGTGGTGGCCACCGAAGGTTCCCTTCTGGACATGGGCAACCGCGTGGTCATGAACGCTCCGGACACCCGGTGCGAGATCATCGCCCGGACCATCGCCGCGGGCGGGACCATCATCAACCGGGGCCACATCGCCGCCAACAACGTGCCGAGCAAGGGCCACCTGGAATGTCAGGGGCTGATCCTCGGCGGCGGACGCATCTGGGCCATCCCCGAGCTGGACGGCACGGTCGAGGGCGTGGAGCTCTCCCACGAGGCCTCGGTGGGCAAGATCGCCCAGGAGGAGATCGAGTATCTCATGGCCCGTGGCATGGACGAGAACGAAGCCACCTCGACCATCGTACGCGGTTTCCTGAACACCGACATCATGGGGCTGCCCGATCGCCTGCAGAAGGAAATCGACAAGCAGATCGAGGAGTTGCAGGCTTCCAACGCCATGTAGTCCAGAACAATGCACGTCACGGGGGCGGCGGCTTCGGCCACCGCCCCTTTTGTTTTGCCGCCGCGGGTTGAATTAGCCCTTGAACAAACCGGGTTGACGTACTAATCAATGGCATTGATTTATCAAAGAATAGCGACCTGACAGGGAGTGCAGAATGACGAAAAAGGATAGGATTCTGCTGGCGGCCCAGGAACTGTTCGCCCGCTGCGGCTACGCGGGCACGACCATGAAGATGGTCGCCGAGCAGGCCGGCGTGGCCTCGGGCCTGGTCTTCCACTACTACGAGTCCAAGGAGAACCTGTTCATGGTGGCCGGTGCCGAGTTGATCAACGACATGGTCACCGAACTGCGCAAGGTTACCGACGAGACGAGTTCCGGTTGCGAGGCCCTGGGCACCTTTGTCAGGGCCTATCTGGACTTCACCATCGAGCACGAGAAGACCTTTCCCACGATCATCCGCTGTTCGCCGTTCAGCGACGACAATCCTGACCTGGACCGCGAGAAGATCGCGGCCAAGTTCCTGGACCTCATCCACATCATCGAGGACATCCTGCGGCGCGGGATCGAGGACGGCTCCATGCGGGACCTGCCGGTCCCTCAGACCGCCTTCATGGTCTACGGCGTCATCGTCGGCGCGGTCCGCACCCGGTTCCTGACCCCTTACGACATCCCCGGCCTGTTTGCCGAGGCCAGGGAATTCGTCCTGCACAGCGTCTGCGCCTAGAACTTTTCATTCCGTCTTTTATTATGCCTGATTACAGAGGACATCTGGCCGGAGGGCTCTTTTTCGGCGTCATGGGCTTGGTGGGAGTGATCCTGCTGGGCTGGATGGCCTTCGATCCGCTCATGGCCGCCGGACTGCTCGGCTTTTGTCTGCTCGGAGCGTTGTTCCCGGACGTGGACACCAATTCCAAGGGACAGAACCTGTATTATGCGGTCTTCGTGCTCGTGGACCTGGGGCTGATCATCAAGGGGATGTACGTCTGGGCTGCCTGGTTCGGGCTCTTTTCCATGCTCCCGGCCGTGGGTTCGCACCGGGGCTGGACGCACACTTGGTGGGCAATGCTCCTGGTCCCGCTGCCCATCGTGGTCATCCCCTTCTTCATGCAGACCCCGGGGCTGGCCCAGCGCTTCGCGCCGTTTTACGCCGCCTTTGTCCTGGGCTACTTCTCCCACCTGGCTCTGGACGGGGAGTTCCGGTAATTTCTTGATCGGGGTGCGCTTGCCGCGCCAGAAGGTTAGCCGCGCAAGCCCTTGTACAGGGCCATGTACCGGTCGGCCATTTTCACGTCCGTGTAGCCGGTGACGGATTCCGCGCCGCCCGAGACCAGCCGGTCGCTGAGTTCCCGGTCGTTGACCAGGCGGACGATGCACGCGGCCAGGTCGGCCGCGTCGCGGTTCCTGAAGACCAGGCCGTCGCGTTCGTGGGTGACCAGTTCGAGGTTGGAGGGCAGGTCCGAGGTGATCACCGGGGTCCGGGTGGCCCAGCCCTCTTTGATGACCGCGTTGGACCCTTCGCCGTCCACGGACGGGACGGTCAGGATGTTGATCTCGGGCAGGACCTCGCGGCTGTCGCGGTACCCCAGGAAAAGGATGGAATCGGCCAGGTTGAGTTTTTCGGCCTGCCTCTTGAGATCCTGCTGCAAGGGGCCTTCGCCCGCGATCATGCACTGCCAGTCCGGCATGTTCGGGGACTTGCGCAGATGGGCCAGGGCCTCGATGAGGACTTCGAACCCCTTTTGCGAGCTGAGCGCGCCCACGGCACCGAGGGTCAGCACCGGATGCTGGCGTGACTCGGTGGTGTACATGGCCGGGTCGATGCCGCTGTGGATGACCGTGGTCTTTTCCTCGGGCACGCCGCAGTCCACCAGAACCTCCTGGATCTCGCGGCTGACGGCGACCATGACGTCGCCCAGGAGGTACTTGTTCTTGCTCCAGCCCGGCTTGAGGCGGTAGGACACCCGGCGGCTGTGGACCAGCCGGAAAGTGTTGCGCAGCTTTTTGGCCATGGCCCCCAGGGACGCGCCCTTGGCGTCGTTGGTGTGAACCACGTCCGGCTTGAAGGATTTGACGATCCCAAGCACCCGGAGGATGTTCATGGGATTGTAGTCCGTGTGGCCGGGGAGCTCGGTGAAGGGGATGCCGTCGGCCGTGAGCAGGGGCTTGAGGGGCGAGTCCCCGGGTATCGCGACCAGGGGTTCGAACCGTTCGGCGCGGTGCAGGGCCCGCGCCAGATAATATACCTGGCGTTGTCCGCCGCGCATGATCTTGCCCAGGTCGAGTAACAGTACCTTCAACGTAAACCTCTTCTATTTCAAAGCCTTTTTCGTCGCCTCGGCAACGGCTTCCAGGCTGGGGCAGACCGCGAATCCGGCTCTGCCCATGGTTTCAAGCTTGTCTTGTATGCCGCCGCCGGCCTCCAATATGGCTCCGGCGTGGCCCAGTCGTTTGCCCGCTGGGGCGGTCTGTCCGGCGATGAACGAGATGACCGGTTTGTCGAATCCCGTGCGGACGACGTATTCAGCCAGATTCTCCTCTGCCTGTCCACCGATTTCACCAAGGATGATCACGGCCCTGGTTTGGTCGTGATTTCGAATCATTTCAAACAGATCAACAAAATCGACTCCGATGAACGGGTCGCCGCCGATGCCCACGCATATGGATTGGCCGATTCCGGCCCGGGTCAAACGGTCGGCCACCTCGTAGGTCAGGGTGCCGCTGCGGGAGAACACGGCCACCGGTCCGGGCATGAACGGCATGGTGGGCATGATCCCGATCTTGGTCTTGCCCGGGACGATGATCCCCGGCGTGTTCGGGCCGACGATGCGGGTGGGTGAGCCCTCGGCCCGCTCGAAGGCGGCCAGCATTTCGTGCTGGGTGATGCCTTCGGTGATGCACACGGTCCACGGGATTCCGTTGTCCACGGCCTCGGCCACGGCGTCGGCGGCCATGCGCGGCGGCACGAAGATGATGGACGCCCCGATGTCATGGTGGCGTTTGGCCTCGGCGATGGAGTTGTAGACCGGGACGCCGAGGGTCTCCTGGCCGCCCTTGAACGGGGTCACGCCCGCCACCACCCTGGCCCCGTACTCCTGCATGAGCCGGGTGTGCAGCTGGCCTTCGCGGCCGGTGATGCCCTGGACCAGGATGGGAGTGTCCGCGCCGATGAGGAAATGCGCATCGCTTCGCCAATCCGTGGGAGCCGGTCGCGGCCCGAGGGGGATGTCCAGGGGAGCGGGGTGATCCACCGGCGCGGCGTCGGCGGGCCGGATGGTGTCCAGGATGGCTATGGCCGCCTGCATGTCAGCGGCCATGTGCAGGTTGTTCCCGTCCATTTCCCTGAGGATCTTGAGTCCGGCCTCGGCGTCCTTGCCGGACATGCGGACCACGATGGGTTTTTTCGGCGATGTGCCCCCAAGGGCACCCTGCATGGCCAGGGCGACCTTTTCACAGGAGAGTATTCCACCGAAGAGATTGATGAAAATTGCCTTGACCCGGGTATCGCCGAAGAGCAGCTCCAGGGCGGTCTCCATGCGTTTCTGGTCGGCTGCGCCACCCAGGTCCAGAAAGTTGCTGGCGGGCAGGCCGGAGAAGTTGAGCAGGTCCATGGTGGCCATGGCCAGCCCCGCGCCGTTGACCATCAGCCCAACCCAGCCAGGCAGGCGGACAAAGGACAACCCGGCGTCGCGGGCCATGTTCTCCTCGGGCGCGGCGTGTTCTCGCCTGCGGTACACCTCTGTCTCGGGGTGCAGGTCCGCGAAGTTGTCGTCCATTTCCACCTTGCCGTCCAGGGCCACCAGCCGGTTGTCCGGGGTCAGGACCAGGGGGTTGATCTCGGCCAGAAGCAAGCCGTTGTCGAGCAGGCAGCGGAACAGGGCGTCCAGGAACCCGGCGAAATCCCGGAACCGTTCCCTGTCCAGGCCGAGATGGAAGAAGGCCGCCCTGATCTGGTGCGGGGCCGGGCCTTCGGGCAGGCGTATCTTCTGGATCAGAAGGTTTTCCGCGCCCTGTTTCTCGACCTCCACCCCTCCCTGGCGGCCGCAGGTCAGCAGTATGCAGCGCTGCCGACGGGACACGGACAGGGAGAGGTAGAACTCGTGGGCTATGTCCTCGCCCGGCTCCACGCGGATGAACGGTACGGATTCGCCCTTGATTTCGCGGGAGAACAGCTTGCGGGCCTTGGCCGGAAAGTCGGCGGGGTCGTCGATGCGCAGAATGCCCCCGGCCTTGCCGCGCCCGCCGGACAGGATCTGGGCCTTGAGGAACCAGGGCAGGGGGTAGCCCGGGGCGAAATCGTCTTCCTCGCCGGGGAAGACTGCCGCGCCTTGGGGGACGGGAATTGCGGACGCTGCGAAGAGGAGTTTGCTGTTGTGCTCATCGAGTAACATGGATGGCTCCTGGTCTTGGCTTATGGGACGGTGGAACCTTAGTGGGTTTGAGCGTTTGAATCAATGTAAATATATTGACCATGGCGTTGTTTGGAGGGAAAATGGATTCTTAGGACGGGTAAGGTCCTGAAAGCGGAGGAATCGTGTCAGACATCAGTGATTTTGCCGACCAGTTGCAGGCCGATGTGATCTCGGACATGGCCGAGAGTTTTTTCGGCGACAGGAAGGAGCTGGACAACGCGCTGGAAGCCTTCGCGCTCATGGTCGAGGAATTCCTGCCTGTCATCGAGACCATGTTCCGGGCGGCCGCGACCCTGCGTCTGTTGCTCCTGGACGAGGCCACGACGGACGCCTTCTGCGCCGAGCTCGGCCTTGATCCCCACCGGCTCCCTCCGTCCGAGGACGCCCCCATTCTGGTCCGAGAATCCCTGCCGTTCACCCTGACCGCCAAGGGACGGTACGCGGTCTGCGTGGAAGCGGCCTACCGGGGGCTTTTCGACGCCATCCGGGATTACCTCCACGGGCACTATTACGACGATCCCAAGCGGCCCGGCCGCAAACGGATGACCATGCACTACCATCGGCTCGAGGAGATCGCCGACATCATTAACGAAAAGGTCCACAAGGCCAACAACGACCGGTCCGTGTCGTCCGTGCTGCGGGAAGTGAAGAACATGAACCCCGAACAGATGGAACGCGAGGACCTGCTCGGCGACGTCTGCTACGGCAGGGGCGAGGGGCTCGACAGGGACATGTGCTTCATGCCCATCGATTTCGACGGCTACCGTTTCCCCGAGGTGACCGAACCGCCGCCGCTGGATGCGGTCAGGCCCGCCCTGAGACGGTTCTGCAAACGCGTTTACGACGAGCGCCGGGAAGAGGCGCTCAAGGCCGTGGACGCGTTCAGAGGGCGTTGAGCCGACCGGCTAGGCCGCGTTGATCCGGGCGAGGATTTTTTCCAGGGTCTCGGGAACCTCGGCCTCCGCGACCTGGCAGGTGCCCACTGCCCGGTGTCCGCCGCCGCCCAGGGTGAGCATCAGCGAACCCACGTCCACTTTGCTCGTCCTGTTGATGATGGAATGGCCCACGGACAGGACCACGTTCTGTCTCTTGAATCCCCAGATGACGCGCACGCTGATGGAGCACTCCGGGAACAGGGTGTAGATCATGAACCGGTTGCCGCAGTAGATGGGCTCCTGATGGCGCAGGTCCAGGATCACGGCGTCGCCGTGGACCTCGGCGTTGTCCCGCAGCATTTGGGCGAAGTCCTCGCTATCCCCGAAATACTTGTCCACGCGTTCCTTCACGTCGTTGATTTCAAGGATTTCCCGCGCCGTCATGGTCCGGCAGTACTCGATCATGTCGAGCATGAGCTGGTAGTTGCTGATGCGGTAGTCCCGGTAACGGCCGAGTCCGGTCCGGGGATCCATGATGAAGCCGAGCAGGATCCAGTCGGTGGGATGGGTGATCTCCTCCACGGTCAGGCTCGCCGAATCCACCTTGTCCACGGCCTTGACGAACGCGTCGCACGCGGCCGGAAATTTGTCCGGGCCGTAATACTCGTAGACCACCCGCGCGCAGCTGGCCAGAGGTCGGCTCGCGCCCTCGAATTCGATCTCCCCCAGCCGGTCCTTTTCACTGGTGTGGTGATCGAACCACAGGCCGCAGCCCTTGACGTAGGGCACGTTGGCCAGGACGTCGCCGCCGCCGACCTCCACCCGGCCGTCCTGCAGGTCCTTGGGGTGGGCGAAGAGGTAATCATCGATGATTCCCAGGTGCTTGAGCAGGGTGGCGCAGGCCAGGCCGTCGAAGTCGGATCGGGTCACGAGTCTCATGCTGATTCTCCATGTATCGCGGGTGATTGCCGGTTGTCTTCGCCTGTCTTATGCAGGATGATGCATGCTAGACGGTCGGGGAATGTTTGTCAAAGCCGCTGCCCGGCGGTCAGCCGCCGCGCAGGACCTCGGCCCGGAGCATGCGCAGCTTTTCTCCGGACTCGGCCCCGTGGTTCATGTCCTTCGGGGCGAGCCGGACCGGCAGGATGGCCGCCAGCTCCGTCCGGGCGCGTTCAAGATGATCCTCGCCGTGGTCGGCCAGGACGAGTTTGAACAGGGGGACGAGGGTACCGGACAGGTGCAGGTCCATGAGCAGGTCCACCCGGGTGCCGGGGCGCAGGTGGCCGTAGCGGGCCGCGGTCATGTGCCAGCGCGCGGCCTTCATGCCCGCGGTCTTGTATTCGTTGGGCATGCGCAGCCGCAGGGCGGCGGTCTCGGCCAGGGGCACGCCCGCCAGGTCGTGGCCGTAGTGGCGGGGCCACCGTTCGCGGGGTGTCAGGGTCTTGCCGAGGTCGTGGGCCAGTCCCATCCAGACCGCCACCGGGTCCCCGGCCAGATCGTCCATGACCCGGCAGGTGTGGGTCAGCATGTCGCTGTGGTGGTAGGGCGCGGGGCCCGCCGGGACGGACCGGCCGGTCTCGAACTCCGGAAACCACGGCAGGAGGCAGCCCGACTCGGCCAGCAGCCGCAGGAAGTTGCCGGGTTTCGGGCTCTCCAGGACCTTGCGCAGTTCCGGCACCACCCGGTCGGCGGAGAGGGACGCAAGCCCTCCCGAAGCGCCGACCGCGCGCATGGCCGTGATCAGTTCCGCATGGGCGGTGAAGTCCGGCAACTGGGCCGCGAAACGGGCCGCGCGAAGGACGCGCAGGGGGTCGTCGGTCAGGGAATGGTCCGAGGCCGGGCGCAGGATGCGGGCCGCGAGGTCGTTCAGCCCCTGCGGATGGCAGACGAGTTCGCCGTCCTCGTCGAGCAGTTGCGCATTGACAGTCAGGTCGCGGGCTTTTAATTCTTCATCAAGGGAGTCGGCCCTGGGAAAGGAGAACTCCAGGCCGTCCACCAGGAAGACCGGAAAGGTCCGGCCCACCTCGCGGGCGGCCGGAAAGGCCCGGCGGAACTCCTCGCGGGTGGCACCCATGACCAGGTAATCCCTGTCGTGCAGGGGCCTGCCGAGCAGGAGATCGCGGACCGCGCCGCCAGCCAGATAGACTTTCATTGCCCACGTGTAGCACAAGGTAACCCATGCTTCCACAAGGAATTTTTCTCATGGATCCGGTGACCGCCGACGAGCCGCCGGTGCATCCGCTGTGGCAGGGGGACCTGCGCGAATACGGCCCCTGGACCCCGGCGGATAGGGACGCGGTCCCGGCAGGCTGGCTCATGGGCGGCGGGCTCGCGAACGGCACCGTGGTCGTTGCCCGGTCCTGCACCAGCACCATGGAGCTGGCCGCCCGGCTGGTCGCCGACGGCAGGCTCGGCCCGTGGGGCGCGGTGGTCTGCGCCCGGCAGACGCGGGGCAGGGGCCAGCTCAGGCGGCCGTGGGCGTCCTTGGCCGGGAACCTGCACGCTTCCATCGTGCTCCCGCCCGCGCCCGCGACAGGGACATGGGCCAAGGCCCTGTCCGACCTCCTGCCCCTGGTCGTGGGACACGTGTTCTCCGAGGTCCTGAGCGGCCTGGGCGCGGAGCTGAGGATCAAGTGGCCGAACGACATTCTTCAGGATGGCCGCAAGGTTGGCGGGATGCTGATCGAAGAGCGAAACGGTACGTCCATCGTCGGCGTGGGGCTGAATCTCGCCGACTGTCCGGATGATTCGCAAATGCGCGAAGATCGTTCGGTGCCCGCCGCAAAAATCCGGCTTCCGTTCTTTTCTTCCGGCCCCGCAGCCCTCATCGATCAGCTTGTAAACCATGGGGAAAGCGTGTATGCAGTAATGCTCGACGAGATTCCACCCCCTCGATTCATCTCCATGTTCGAGAGCAAACTCGCCTGGTTCGGACGAACTATCTTGGTCAAGGAAGGAGACGATAGCTCCTACGAGGCTCTTTTGGCGGGCCTTTCCTTGGATGGTGGACTTGTTCTCCGTCGAGACGGGGGGGAGTCGGTGCTCTATTCGGGATCGATATTTCCTCTCTAGGTCCCGCATGGGGCGGGACGGGCCAATAAGGTTTTTTTCAGTCATTTCTGTCGTAGGAGACCAGTGAGATTCATGCAGCCGAAGTCCTTTGAACAGGTACTTGAAGAGGTCAAGGGGAAGCGGATACTGGTGGCCAACCGGGGTATCCCGGCCAGGCGCATCTGCCGTTCCATCACCGAAATGTTCAACGCCAAGGCGATAATGACCGCCACCGACGTTGATAAAACCTCTCCGGCATCCTCCGGAGCCAACGAGCTGTTGATGCTCGGCTCCGACCCCCGGGCGTATCTGGATCAGGACAAAATCATCCACGAGGCCAAAGCCAACAACGTGGTCGCCATCCATCCGGGTTGGGGATTCTGCTCGGAAGACGACTCCTTCCCGGCCCGCTGCGCCAAGGAGGGGATCATCTTCATCGGCCCCGAGCAGGAGCCCATGCGCATTCTGGGCAACAAGGTGGCCGTGCGCAAGCTGGCCATCGAGCAGGGCGTGCCCGTGGTCCCCGGCTCCGAAGGGGCCGTGTCCATCCCCGAGGCGCGCAAGATCGCCCAGGAGATCGGTTTCCCGGTGATGCTCAAGGCCGAAGGCGGCGGCGGCGGCCGAGGCATCTACGAGGTCTACCAGGAAGAAGACCTTGAAAACGCCTTTTCCAAGGCCTCGGCCCTGGCTCAGGCCTCCTTCGGCAATCCGCGCCTGTACGTGGAAAAGCTGCTGACCTCGGTGCGCCACATCGAGATCCAGGTCATCGCCGACCAGTACGGCAACGTGTTCTGTCTGGACGAGCGCGACTGCACGGTCCAGCGCAACCACCAGAAGCTCATCGAGATCACTCCGTCTCCGTGGCCCAAGTTCACCCCCGAGCTGCGCGAACAGCTCAAGGATTACGCCCGGCGGCTGGTTTCGTCCGTGGGCTACTATTCCCTGGCCACCGTCGAGTTTCTGGTGGACGGCGACGGCGTGCCGTACCTCATCGAGGTCAACACCCGGCTCCAGGTGGAGCACGGCATCACCGAGTGCCGCTACGGCATCGACCTGGTGGAGGAGCAGATCGCCATCGCCTTCGGTGCCAAGCTGCGCCTGAACGAGGAGAACACCAAGCCGTTCCAGTGGGCCATGCAGTGCCGGATCAACTGCGAGGACCCGCAGAAGCATTTCGAACCCAACTCCGGGCGCATCACCCGGTACGTCTCGCCCGGCGGGCAGGGCATCCGCATCGACTCCTGCGTGGGCGACGGCTACCGCTTCCCGTCCAACTACGACTCGGCGGCCTCCCTGCTGATCGCCTACGGCAACTCCTGGAAGAAGGTCGTGGCCCTGATGACCCGGGCCCTGCGCGAGTACATGATCGGCGGGGTCAAGACGACCATCCCGTTTCACCGCAAGATCATCGACCATCTGAAGTTCGTCGAGGCGGACTACGACACCAACTTCGTCCGCCAGAACTACGCCGAGCTCATGGACTACTCCGACCGCGAGCCGGATTCCCTGCGCCTGACCCGGCTGGTGGCCGAGATATCGGCCCAGGGATACAACCGGTACGTCCAGCTGGGCGAATACCGGGGTCGCGAGGACAAGAGGGTGGGCCGGTTCCACCTGGCCAAACCGCCCGAGGTGTCCTCCTGGTTCGAGCCGCGTTTCTCGCGCAAGATGGACCGCGACGCCATCCTGGACACCCTGCGCACGGACCGCGAGGCCGGGATCATCCACATGACGGACACCACGACCCGCGACATCACCCAGTCCAACAGCGGCAACCGGTTCCGCCTGGCCGAAGACCGCATCATCGGCCCCTCGCTCGACAAATGCGGCTTTTTCTCCCTGGAGAACGGCGGCGGGGCGCACTTCCACGTGGCCATGCTCGCGAACATGACCTATCCGTTCTCCGAGGCGGCCGAGTGGAACAAGTTCGCGCCCAATACCCTCAAGCAGATTCTCATCCGGTCGACCAACATCCTGGGCTACAAACCGCAGCCCAAGAACGTCATGCGGCTGACCGGCGAGATGATCAACGAGCACTACGAGATCATCCGCTGTTTCGACTTTCTTAACCATGTCGACAACATGCGGCCGTTCGCCGAGGTGGCCATGACCTCGAAGAGAAACATCTTCGAACCCGCCATCTCCCTGTCCTGGGCCAAGGGCTTCACGGTCGAGCGATACATGACCGTGACCGACGAGATCATCCACATGTGCTCCGAGGCCGCGGGCGTGACCCCCAAGCAGGCCGAGAAGATGATCATCCTGGGCCTCAAGGACATGGGCGGCGTGTGCCCCCCGAGGTTCATGCGCGAACTCATCGGCGCCATCACCAAGAAATATCCCGAACTGGTCATCCACAGCCACCGGCATTACACCGATGGGTTGTTCGTCCCGACCATGGGCGCGGCCGCCGAGGCAGGCGCGCACATCGTGGACGTGGCCATCGGCGCGAGCGTGCGCTGGTACGGCCAGGGCGAGGTCCTGTCCACGGCGGCCTACATCGAGGACGAGATCGGACTGAAGACCCACCTCGACAAGGACATGATCCGGGCCACCAACTTCCGGCTCAAGCAGATCATGCCGTACTACGACCGCTACACCGCTCCGTACTTCCAGGGCATCGACCATGACGTGGTCCGCCACGGCATGCCCGGCGGCGCGACGTCCTCCTCCCAGGAGGGGGCGCTCAAGCAGGGCTACATCAAGCTGTTGCCCTACATGCTCAAGTTCCTGGAAGGGACCCGCAAGGTGGTTCGCTACCACGACGTCACCCCGGGCTCCCAGATCACCTGGAACACCGCCTTCCTGGCCGTGACCGGGGCCTACAAGCGCGGCGGCGAGCGGGAAGTGCGCCGCCTGCTGAACATGCTCGACGTGGTCACCTTGTGCCGCGAGGACGAGCTGACCGATCTCGAGCGCGAGGCGCGTCTCGACCTGTACCGCGACTCCAACGACGCCTTCCGCAACCTGCTGCTCGGCAAGTTCGGCAAGCTGCCCCTGGGCTTCCCGGCCGACTGGGTCTACCAGTCCGCCTTCGGTTCGGGCTGGGAGACGGCCATCAAGGAGCGCACCGAGGCCTCCCCGCTGACCACCCTCAAGGATGTGGACCTGGTGGCCGAGAAGAAGGCGCTCCAGTCCCGCCTGCACCGCCAGCCCACCGAGGAAGAGTTCATCATGTATCTCAACCATCCGGGCGACGCCATCAAGACCATCGACTTCTGCGAGAAGTTCGGCAACATCAACAACCTGCCCGTGGACATCTGGTTCGAGGGTCTGGAGAAGGGCGAGGTCCTGGACTTCCAGGGCAACTGCAAGAAGCCGCACCTCATGCGCATCCTGGACATCTCCGAGCCGGACGAGAACGGCATGGCCGTGGTCCGCTACGTGCTCGACTCCGAGATCATGAGCCACCAGGTCAAGGTGGCCGAGGCCGAGGCCGGGGGCAAGGACGCCACCGAGATGGCCGATCCGGCCAACGTCTACCACGTGGGCTCGCCCAGCAACGGCGACCTGTGGGTCACCCATGTGCGTCCCGGCGACCGCGTCAAGGCGGGCGAGGAGTTGTTCAACATCTCCATCATGAAGCAGGAGAAGGCGGTCCTGGCGCCGGTCACCGGCATGGTCCGGCGGGTCATCAAGTCCGCCAACTACACCGAGGACAAGAAGATGATCCCGGTGGTGGAAGGGGAGCTGCTCGTGGAGCTCGGACCCGAGGCGGGCACCTGCCCCACCTGCAAGGTCGACGTGCCCATGGAGGATTGCAACTTCTGCCCCAACTGCGGCCAGAAACTGTAAAAAAATAACACGACCGATTGAATTGGTCTGATCCGGCAGCTCGTCGTTCTATGACGAAGCGATATCCGAAATGAATCGGCCGACGCGCTACAACAGCGCGTCGGCCTTTATTTTTATCGATTCAGCAGAATTCAAGAGACATAATCTCAGACGTTTTTTGGAGTTTTTGTTGCAAGTAATTGGCATAATGGTTGGACCAATTGTTTCGTTGACGAAGCGGTAATTAACCCTGTAAGCGGAAACTCGAACCGCAGATTTTGATTGTTCTTTTTTGATGATTCAAAATAGAAAGCGCCGTGGTTTCAGGGTGGGGCGAAGTGAGAAACGTCCGCCCGGCACGGTTATACCAGGAGGAAGAGATGGCCAAAGCCAAAAATGACGCAACGGATAAAGCACCGGCGGCCAAAGCCAAGAAACCCGATGCCAAGGTGGAGAGTCTCAAGCAGAAGCTCGTCCTGAACGGCGCCGAAATCAAGAAAATCGGTGAAGACGCCGAACTGCTAGTCGGCGGCAAGAACTACAATACGGCTATCATCAGCCAGGTGCCAGGCATCCGCGCTCCGGAGTTCCGGGCTATTTCCTCCAATGCCTTTCATATCCTTCTGGACGAGACCAAGGTGAACGCCGCCGTGGTCCGGGCCACTGTGGACAAGGAGTACAACAAGATCGACTGGTACTCCGACGCGGTCAACGAGGACTCCGACTACCTGCAGCACTTTGTCCGCGAGGTGGGCAAGAAGATCCGCGAGGAGTCCAAGAAGCAGTCCGGCACGCCGATCCGCCTGCGCACCTTCATCAACAACGTGGTCGAGGGCTTTGCCACCTCTCCCGAGGGCATCGACCAGCTGCGCATGCGTTCGGTCCTGGTCCAGTCGGCCATCCTGTCCGTGGAAATGCCCGAAGAGGTCGGCAAGGAGGTCAAGGCCGCCTACCAGTCCATCTGCAAGGAAGCCGGCCTGGACGACGTGCCCGTGGCCGTGCGTTCCTCGGCGGCGGGCGAGGACAGCCGCAAGAAGGCCTTTGCCGGTCTGCAGGACACCTACCTTAACATAGTGGGTGAGGAGGAGTGCCTCGAGGCCTACCATTGGGACTGCGCCTCGGCCTACAACCTGCGCTCCATGACCTACCGCCGCGAGGCCATTCTCGACGCCATCACCAAGGCGGAGAAGACCGGCGACGACTCCATTGCCGAGACCGCCAAGAAGGAGTGGGCCATCGAGCACACCTCCCTGTCGGTCTGCATCATGCGGATGATCAATCCGGTCATCTCGGGCACGGCGTTCAGCGCGGACACCGCCACCGGCTGCCGGGGCACGGACCGCAACGATCTCGTGTCCATCGACGCCAGCTACGGCCTGGGCGAGGCGGTCGTCGGCGGCATGGTCACCCCGGACAAGTTCTACGTCTTCCAGCGCGACGGCGGCCGCGAAGTGGTCATCCGCTACATGGGCTGCAAGGAAAAGAAGATCGTCTACAAGGAGGATGGCAGCGGCACCCACGTGGTCAAGGTCGCGGACAACGAGGTCTTCCGCTGGGCCCTGTCCATCGCCCAGGCCGAGACCGTGGCCCAGGGCGTGCGCAACATCTCCCGGGCCTACGGCGGGATGATCATGGACACCGAGTTCTGCATCGACAAGACCGACCGTCTGTGGTTCGTCCAGGCCCGGCCCGAGACCCGCTGGAACGAGGACTTCGAGCTCCATCCGCACACTATTTTCATGCGCCGCCTCGAGGTGGACAAGAAGGCCATCGACTCGGCCGAGGTCATCCTGGAAGGCAACGGCGCGTCCCGCGGCGCGGGCCAGGGTACGGTCAAGTATCTGCGTTCCGCCCTGGAACTGAACAAGATCAACAAGGGCGACATCCTGGCCGCCGATCGCACCGACCCGGACATGGTTCCGGGCATGCGCATCGCTTCGGCCATCCTGGCCGACGTGGGCGGCGACACCAGCCACGCGGCCATCACCTCGCGCGAGCTGGGCATCCCGGCCATCATCGGCATCCAGCGCCTGGAGGCCCTGCGCTCCATGGACGGCCAGCAGGTCACCGTGGACGGCTCCCGGGGCAAGGTCTACCGGGGCGAGCTGCCCCTGGTCGAGGTCGGCGGCGAGATCAACGTCAGCGAGCTGCCCGCCACCAAGACCAAGGTCGGCCTGATCCTGGCCGACGTGGGCCAGGCCCTGTTCCTGTCCCGCCTGCGCAACGTGCCCGATTTCGAGGTCGGCCTGCTGCGCGCCGAGTTCATGCTCGGCAACATCGGCGTCCACCCCATGGCGCTTGAGGCCTACGACAAGGACGCCCTCAACGACCTGGTGGAGGAAAAGCTCCAGGAGATGGACCACCACCTGACCAAGGTCATGAAGGAGCAGCTGGATTCCGGCCTGATCACCATGCCGCTGAAACTGCGCGAGTACGTCGGTCTGATCACCGGCCTGGCCCGCGAGATGGAGTCCCTGGCCGAGCAGGAGGGCGCCCGCAGCACGGACGAGGTCCTGGCCATGCACCGCCGCCTGCGCGAGATGGACCACAAGCTTGACGAGCACATCTCCCACGCCACCGAGCGCCTCGACGTGCTCAAGACCTCCATCGACCCCGAGGCCCACGTGGCCGTGGTCCTGGGCTACCACGACATGCTCGAGCCGACCCCGTCGGTCCGAACCGAGGCGTGGAAGATCCGCCAGCAGCATGAGAAGACCGTTTCCGAGTACGTGGCCCGCCTCAAGGAGGATCCCGAATTCGTGGCCCACCTCGACAAGATCACCCGCCTGCGCGAGGAAGTGGCTCTCAAGATGGGCCTGAAGTCCGAGATGGACGAGGTGGCGACCCTGCCCGACCGCATCCGCCGCCTGCTCGAATCGCGCGGCTACACCACCGGCAAGGAGAACTACATCCAGACCCTGTCCCAGGGGCTGGCCCTGTTCGCCATGGCCTTCTACGGCTCCAACATCGTCTACCGGACCACCGACTTCAAATCCAACGAGTACCGCAACTTGCTGGGCGGCTCGCTGTTCGAGGCCCACGAGGACAACCCCATGATCGGCTACCGGGGCGTCTCGCGGAACATCCACGACTGGGAGCTCGAGGCCTTCAAGCTGGCCCGGGGCATCTACGGCGGCCGGAACCTGTCCATCATGTTCCCGTTCGTGCGTACCCTGGAAGAGGCCCGCTCCATGAAGCGCTACCTCAAACAGGTCCACAACCTGGAATCCGGCAAGGACGATCTTAAGGTCATCCTCATGGCAGAGATCCCGAGCAACGCCATCCTGTGCAAGGAATTCCTCAAGGAAGTGGACGGGTTCTCCATCGGCTCCAACGACATGACCCAGATGGTCCTGGCCACGGACCGCGACAACGCCAGCCTGCAGCACATCTACGACGAGGAGGACCCGGCCGTGGTCTGGGCCATTCTGTCCGCCATCTTCGCGGGCCAGAAGGTCGGCAAGAAGGTCGGCTTCTGCGGCCAGGGCGTGTCCAACTCCGTGATCCTGCGCGGCCTGGTGGCCATCGCGGGCATCGTGTCCGCCTCGGTGGTGCCCGACACCTACCATCAGACCAAGCTGGACATGGCCGAGATCGAGTCCGAGAACATCAAAACCAGCGAACTCGGGGCTTGGCTCAAGAAGCAGCACATGGTCAAGTTGCAGGAGCTGCTGGAAGCCAACAGTTACGGGCACATCCTCAAGAAGTACAAGTCTCCCGAGGACTTCATGGAATGGTACGAGGGCGAGCTCGACCGCTTCAGCGAACAGCTGCGCGACCACATGGAGACCCCCAAGGAGGAGTTCTACCGCCAGGAGATGGAGCAGTTCCGCGCCACCTTCCACAAGCCGGTCATCTACGCCAGCTGGGACTGGCACAACACCGTGGAGGACGCCATGCACCACGCCGGTTTCGCGACCTTCGAGGATCAGGAGGCGGCCCTGGAAAAACAGCGCAAGAAGCAGTGGTAGCCACTGCATGAAGGCAATAAAAAAAGGCCCCGACCGCTCAGGTCGGGGCCTTTTCATTTGTTCTGCAAAGGGTCAGGCGATCTTGTCGGTGATGGATCCGATGCCGGTCTCGGCCGCCATCTGGTGCATGGTCTGCTGGATGTCCACGTCCGTGCCGGTGGAGGAGAAGTCCGTGCCCGCGCCGAGGTAATCGTCGGTCCGGGAGGCGACCTCCAGGCCCGCCACGGTTTGTTCGCGGTTGTCCATGCCTCCCGTGGGATTGATGCCCGAGCCGATCTCGTCGGCGTAGTTGTTGAGGGACTCCGGGCCGAGCAGCTGGTTGTCCATGCTCATGCTCTGGATCGTGTCCATGGATATGCTGATGTCCGACATGGGCGCCTCCGTTGTTGGGCAGTGTACCACTAGACTATGCACGAGCCCGAACTGGTTGGCAACCCCATGAGAAATGGGCGCGTCAGCGCCAAAGACGCCCCCGGCCGCAAGGCTGGGACGCGATCCATGGCTGCGTGCGAATCGGCTCAGGACATCTTGTCCAGGAACCCCTGTCCGAGACTCTTCAGGGACTTGGTCAACTTGAGCAGGTCGTCCTCCGGAATCTTGCGGATGGTCTTCCCGTCAGAATCGATGATCTCCACCTGAATCGTGTCGTTGTTCTCCAGGATGTTGAACTTCAGCTTGATGTTCTTGGACTCGAGATGCTCCTCGGCCTCGGCTATCAAGGTGTTCAGTTCCTCCCGGGTGGGGGTGCCGGATTGCCCGTCCGACTGCGCCTCATCCTGCGCCATGACCATGTCATCGCGCCGGACCGAGCCGTCCGGAACGGGCGGCTTGTGCACGGCCTTGGCCGGAACAACGCTCTCCGAGCGCAGCTCTTGCTTCATGTCGATGTTCATCATGGGGATATTCATGGTCTCCCTCCCTGGTGTTGCACGAATCATCCCAACCCAATATGTCTCTTACGATCAATATCGGCCTGATCGTCGTTTTCTTTAGGGTGAGGCAATATTTGGTTTCAAGTATTGTGACGGGTGCGCAAAAGTTGATAATCATTGACGCAAAGTCGATAATTCAATACGATCCGAAAGTATTGAATCAGGCTTGTAACAGGTCGGTTTGCTTGAGTCTTCATGGCGGCCCAATGCACCCTTGGGCGGTCGGTTTTCCATCAAATTCTCCAGAGGGGCAATGCCGTTTTTCCTGAAACACTACTTCGACCCCGACTGGGACCCGGCCAAGCTCACGCCGGAAGAGCAGGCGGACGGAAGCGTGGACCATCACGAGCGCCAGTTTGTCGTGAATGTGGCTGCCGGCGACCTCATCGCCGAATGGATTCCGGTGGAAGAGGCGGGCGATGACCTGGACGAACGGTTCGTCTCCGAGGAAAAATCCTTTCCCGCGGGCAAGGGCACGGGCATCAAGAGGGAGTTTCCGGACAAGCTTTTTGCTGCCGTGGACGGCTACGTCTGCTACAAAGAGGGGAGGATTCTCGTCCGCAATCCGCTGACGGTCCACTCCGACATCGATTATCATACCGGCAACGTGAATTTCGTGGGCAATGTGGTGGTCGAAGGGTCCGTGCGAAGCGGCTTCTCCATCGAGGCCACGGACGTGCGGGTCAATGCCCAGGTGGACGGGGCGACCATCAAGGCCCGGGGTGGTCTGGACTGCCGGGGCGGGGTCAAGGGCGGCCGGAAGGCGCTGCTCAAGGCCGGAAAGGACATGAAGCTGGCCTTTTGCGAATTCGCGACCCTGTTGTCGGGCGGCGACATCATGATCAAGGGCGCGCTGATGCACAGCGAGGTCTACGCGGGCAAGCGGCTGGCCGTGGGCGGACGGCTCACCGGCGGGAACATCTGCGCCTACAATTACATCTACGTGGGCGAACAGCTGGGCGGAGGCATGGACACCGATACCTCCCTGATCCTGGGGTACAAACCGTCGCTGCTCTTCGCGGACCAGCGCTACAACGTACGGATCAAGACCTTGCACGAGGACATCGCCTCCTATGAAAAGGCCTTGAACAAGGGCGAGGAATTCAAGGCCGAATACCAGCCCCGGCTCGAGTCGGCCCGCAGGGAGCTGGATCTACTCAAGGATTTGAAGGTCAAGCTGTGGGACGGCATCTACGCCACCGAACGGCTGGACGACTGCCGGGTTCTTGTACCGGGCGTGGTCAAGCCAGGCGTGGAAATCTGCATCGGTTCCGCATATTATAGAGTGGATGATTTTTTGGAAGATGTCTTTTTCTATTATGACAACGGTGAAGTCAAGATTGGCGCTTCAGCAGCAAAAAGCAAGAAATAACATATGGATATCGCAACTCTTATCGGCCTGGTCGGGGCCTTTGCCCTGGTCATCACAACCATTTTCATGGGCGGCAACGCGGCGGGTTTCATCGACATTCCCTCGGTGGTGGTCGTCATCGGCGGTACCTTTGCCGTTACCTTTATCATGTTTCCGATGGGCGTGGTCATCAACGCCTTCAAGGTCGGCATGAAGACCCTCCTGTTCAAGTCGTCCGACCCTCAGGATATCATCCGACTGATAACCTCCCTGTCCGACACGGCCCGCAAGGAAAGCCTGGTCGCCCTGGAAAAGGTCAACATCGACGATCCATTCCTGAAAAAGGGCGTGATGCTGGTTGTGGACGGCTCCAGCGAAGGGCTGGTCCGTTCGGTCATGGAGATCGAACTGGAATTCATGAAACAACGCCACCGGCAGGGGCAGGCCGTTTTCAAGGGCATGGGCACCATGGCACCGGCCTTCGGCATGATCGGCACCCTCATCGGCCTCGTCAACATGCTCTCCAACCTGTCCGACCCTTCGTCCATCGGCCCGGCCATGGCCGTGGCCCTGCTGACCACCTTCTACGGGGCCATCATGGCCAACGTCATGTTCCTGCCCATGGCCACCAAGCTGGAGGAGCGGTCCGCCGAGGACGTCCTGTTCATGCAGATCATGATCGAGGGCGTCTCCTCCCTGCAGCGCGGCGACCACCCGTCGGTGGTCAAGGAAAAGCTGCAGGCATTCCTGTCCCCGGCCCTGCGCGAAGCGACCTAGTATACGATACTCGGAGAAGCCATGGCCAAGGCCGAAGAAGTCATACGCAGAAAGCCGCCGGAGGATCCTCCGGGCGACGAGGGATTGCCGCCGTGGATGGCCACGTTTGCCGACATGGTCACTCTTTTGTTGTGCTTTTTTGTGCTGCTGTTGTCCTTTGCCCAACAGAGTGAGGAAAAGTTCCGCGACGCGTTGGGCTCGCTCAAGGGGGCTTTCGGGGTCAGGGAAGTCCGGGCGGTCTCCGATGAGATGGCCCAGTTCAACACCAGTTCCGAGGCGACCGAGAAGATGGTCTCGTCCATCTCCCACGATGAGCGGCTGCTCCTCTCGGTGGTCATGCGCGTCAAGTCCATGCTTGAGAAGATGGACGTGAAGCTCAAGGAGGGGGCGGGGGTGAGCGCCGACCGCGACGGCGTGGTCTTCAGGGCCAATTCGGCCGCGTTGTTTATGCCCAACACCGCCGAACTGCGGCCCGAGGCCGGGAAGATGCTGGACGCGGTCATCAAGGTTCTCAAGGACTACAAGCTGAATCTCGTGGTCCGGGGTCACACGGACGACCGGCCTGTCCATACGGCCAAGTACCCGTCCAACTGGGAGCTTTCCGCAGCGCGCGCCGCCGTGGCCCTGGATTACATCGTCAACAAGGGCGGGATCGAGATCAACCGGGCCAAGGCCGTGGGCTATGCGGACACCCGGCCCGAGGTGCCCAACGACACCGAGGCGGACCGGCTGAGGAACCAGCGGGTCGAATTTTACATGCACATGCCCCAGCGGGACGCCTGGTAGGGACAGATATGGCTGAACAGGAAGCGATGGAACAGCAGGGCGGGGGGCCCAAGTCCGATCCGCCCAAGCCCGAAGAGGGGATTCCGCCGTGGATGGCGACCTTCGCCGACATGGTCACGCTGTTGTTGTGCTTTTTCGTCCTGCTCCTGTCATTTACCAACCAGGACGTGACCAACTTCCGCAAGCTGATGGGGTCCATCCAGGAGGCCTTGGGCGTCCAGTACGAGGACAGGGTGGCCCTGTCCACTCCGTATGCGGACACGACCTTCAAGGAACGGCAGAGCGTCAAGGAAAACAGACAGATAGTCGAGCTCGGCGTGATCCTGAAAAAGGCCATCCGGGCCAAGGACCTGACCCACATGGCCAAGGTCAGTTCCGACAAGTCGGGCGTCATGCTCAGGATGAGCAGCCCGGTGCTCTTCGACAAGGGGTCCGTGGAGCTGACCGCCGAGGCCAGGCAGGCCTTGGAGATGGTCATCGACTCCATGAAGAAGACCGACTTCAACCTGGTCATCCGGGGCCATACAGACGGCGAGGCGCCCGAGTCCCGGCAGTACGGCTCCAATTGGGCCCTGTCAGCCGCCCGCGCAGCCCGTTGCCTGCGCTATCTCCTCGATAATTCGGACATCCCGCCCACCCGCATGAAGGCCGTGGGCTACGGCGGTTCCAAGCCGCTTCTGCCGAGCACTTCCGAGGAAAACCGCCAGGCCAACCGCCGCGTGGAATTCTTCTTCCTCCCGTCCGGCCGCTCCAAGTGGTAGCGCAGGGGCTTTCCCGCTGGGGAGATCCCGGTAGCCAACCGTACTGAAGAATACGCAATCCCGGCCTAAGGGCGGGGGAGTGGATGCGGCCTTACAGAGCCGGCTTATCGGCCGGAGGAAGCTGCGGAATGCGGCCGGGCGGACGCGATGCTCGCATCCGCCCGGTAGTTTGTGGTGTGCCGGCTAACTGCCAAAAAACTGGGTGCTGACCTTTTCCGGGTCGGGGCCGCCGCGTTCACCCGTATCCAGAGCCGTGACGGCCGAAACTTCGTCGGCCGTCAGCGAGAAGTCGAAGATATCGAAATTCTCGGCAATACGTGCCGGCTTGACCGATTTAGGGATAGCTGAGACCCCGATGTCCATGTGCCAGCGCAAGATGATCTGTGCTGCGGTCTTGCCGTACTTCTGCGCCAGGCCGGTGATTAAGGGATGGCTCAGTGGATCCTGTCCTTCCTGGTCGCCCGGTTTTCCGTAGCGTCGGATTCCGCCGATGGGTGACCACGCCTGGGTCACGATACCAAGTTGAGCATTGGCCTCACGCAGCTGGCGCTGAGCGAAGAACGGGTGCAGCTCGACCTGATTTACAGCCGGAACAACCGTGGCGTGCTCGGCAAGACGCTTCAGGTGTTGGGGGCTGAAGTTGCTGACACCGATGGCGCGGACGCGCCCTTCGGCCAGCAGCTTCTCCAGCGCCTGCCATGCCGCGATGGTGTTGTCGAAGTCGGTGGGAACCGGCCAATGCAGCAGGTACAAGTCCAGTTCATCCAGACCCAGCTGCGACAGGCTGTTGTCGAAAGCCCGCAGGGCCGCATCGTAGCCGTAGTCCGTGAACCATAACTTGGTGGTGACGAAAATCTCGTTGCGGTCAACGCCGCTCTGGCGGATGCCTTCGCCGACCTCGCGTTCGTTGACATATCGAGCCGCGGTGTCGATCAGCCGGTAGCCCTCGGCAATGGCAGACGAGACGGCGCCGATGGTTTCTTCGGGTGAACTCTGGAAAACGCCAAGCCCGAAGGCCGGCATCTGCACGCCATTGTTTAACGTGTAAAAAGGACTTTTGTTCATTGTCGGTTGTTCCATATATGGTTGCGGATTAGGTGATTCCGAACCTTGTTACCGGGCTTGGAGCCGTTACCTAGAAACATGCCGCATCCCGGCTGCAAGATTGGGTGCTGAGTTTGGCGACCAATATATGCTTTGATTATTTCCTCGTCAAAACCAGCAGTACTGCAACAATAACCTCTTGCCCAAAATGGAGGTGGCGTAGGCTGAAGTTGTGTTTCGACTTGCCCGGGAGAGAGCGCGGTTGGGGGGGGGATGGCATACCCAAAGCGAAGAATACCACACCTCCTCCACAGGCAGGAGGGTGTCCTACCAATGGGCGAGGTATGTCTATGGTTGACTAAATGGTCGGTTCTTTATTTTTGATCAGGAAGGATTTCGAGCTTCACTTCAAAGAGTCTCTTTTCAGCCATGAGTTATGGCTGAGTTTGACCCCGTGAGTGTGCTGAAGCTCAAAGTGTTTCCACTTTTCTTCATCATATAAATGAGATGAAGGGAAAATGGTGGAGGCGGGGAGAGTCGAACTCCCGTCCGAGAACGATCCGCGAAAGCGTCTACAGGTTTAGGTCCGGAATAAAGGTTCGCCCGTCGGATTGCTCCGGGCCAGACGGCCGGCGGGCTAGTTTCTGTTAGAGTTTCACATCCCAGGCAAGAAACCAGCATACGATGCTAGCCCTATGGGTTTGACGATCCGGCCCGCTTATAAGGCGTCGGCGGGTGAATCGTGACAAGCTGTGTTGTCAGGTGCAACTCTGCAATTAAGCAGCCATTGCGTAGTCGTAATTGTCGTTGGCAATTATCTTTGTGGTCGATTTTTACGAGGCCATCGACCAACCTCGACCTGCGGCTTCGGCTTCAACTATCCCCGTCGAAACCAGTGCGCCCCCATGTCAAAGAACCGTTCGGGACATGTCCTATATAAGTTCTTGTGACCGTTTGGCAACTAAAACCGGTATTTTTTTCGGAAAGGGCATCCGGTGACTGTGTTCGATGAAAAAATACGATTTATCATGTAGATATATTATATCTAGAAAAAATATAGAAAAAATCTAGATAAATACGGCCGATTTGTGGGCTGTTTGGGACAGGTAAAACGGATCGTTTGCGAGTCCGGTGGGTTGGACTTTCGATTCCTACCGCCTGGAGTCTAGACTCCCCCTGACGCGAGTGGCGGCCGTGCGGAAGGGCGGGCCGGGCTTGACGGCTGCGGCGCAATGGCTACCTCTTTGCTGGCCGACGCTTTGTTTATTTCGCGTGGGAACTGGATTGCGCAATTTTGTCCAAGCCGACCGGGTGCGCGTGGAGTACCAAGTACAGAACAGAGGGACAGGGAATGTCGACAGCCAAGGGCAATATGTTTCAATTCGTCAACAGCGGGCGGGACCTGGGCGTGACCGTGCTCAACGCGGTCATGTCGGATTTCGCCTACGGCAGGCATGCCCACGAGGAAGTGGCCATGGGCGTGACCCTGGACGGCGTGCAGGAGTTTTCCTGCAACGGAGAGCAGTTCAGCAGCCCCCCCGGCGGCATCATCCTGTTCAATCCAGACCAGGCGCACAACGGCAATCCCGGCAACAAGACCGCCCTGAAATACACCATGTTGTATCTTGATCCGGTCATATTCAACGAGCTTGCCCGGAGCGCGACCGATGGCGGCCGGGCGGAGTATCACGCCCGGGAAATCAATTTTTCGGATCCGGTCCTACGAACCCTGATTTTGCGCACGGCACGGCTGGTGGCGGCCCCGGGCGGCAGCGTACTCGAGATCGAGTCCAGCCTGTACGGCCTGGCCCGGCGGCTGACGAGTCGGCTGGGCGTGTACCGCCCGGACGGCTGGACCGATGCCAAAGATGCGCTCCTGCTGCGGGTTCGGGACTACATCCACGAGAATATCGAGGATGACATCTCCATCGACGACCTGAGCCGCACGGCCCATCTGTCGAAATTCCACTTCATCCGCCTGTTTCGCAGCCAGTTCGGACTGACTCCGCACCAGTACGTCATCAACCACCGGATCAACAGGGTGCGGGAGGAGCTCGCCCAAGGCACGCCCTCCACGGACGTGGCCGCCCGGTTCGGCTTTTTCGACGTCAGCCACATGAACCGCCATTTCAAGCGCGCCTACGGCCTTACGCCCCGTCAGTACCAGATCCAATTCACCAGGTAGGTTCCCATGCTCGGCATCATTCTTTTTTGCATCGGGGTCATGTATACTCCCGGTCCGGTCAATATCCTCAGCCTCAACTGCGGCATGCAGCGCAGTCCTTCCCGGCACATCCCGTTCTGCCTCGGCGTGGGCACGGCCCTGGCCTTCTGGTTCACCGTGGTGGGCTATGCCGGAGCCGTAGTTGTCGGCGGCGGCATGCTTCCGCTCATTGCCGGACTCGGGACCTGCTTCATCCTCTATCTCGGCTGGAAGGTCGTGACCTCGGATGTCAACCTGGGCCGAGACGCGGAGTCCGTGCCCGCAATGGATTTCAAGGACGGGTTGTTCATGCAACTGCTCAATCCAAAGGCGTTCATGGTGGTCTTGCCCGTGACCACGATCCAGTTTCCGGCGGCCGGGATCGGGGGAGCGGCGGTGGCGGGATGGTCCCTGGTCCTCGGCATCCTGAGCGTGGGAGCGCCATTCTCCTATGCCGCCATCGGGGCCCTGGTCTCCAAGCGAATCGATAATGCCAGGTATTTCAAATTGCTGAACTACATCATGGGAGTCATGCTCTTCCTCGTGGCAGGAGATATGGCCTATGAGCACGTCTATCTGGCGCTTGCGGGTTGAGGACGTGGGGGATATGCGTCCCCTCCGGAATGGGCGCGACAGCCTCTGGCGCAAAGGATCGGCCCCCTTGGAATCAGAAGATTTCAAGGGCTCTTTTCTTTGGCGCCGATCTTGGCGGTGATTGGCTCAGGTTGCGTGTCAACGGGGAGACAAGCCGTTTTTATTCGGAAAATGGCTTGCATGTCGGCCGGATGGTGGTAAGGTGGGGACAATAATTATTTCCACATGGAGGCATCATGAGCAACAGACGTGTTTTCCTCAAATCGGCCCTGGCCCTGGCGGCCGGGCTTTCCCTCGGTGTCCACAAGGCTTCGGCCGAAACCGGCCCGTTCCCTTCGAACATCGTCTACACGGCCGACGATCCCGGTATCTGGGAGAAGAAGGCCGCGATTCACCTGCCCCAGGTGAGCATGGCGGACGGCAAACTGACCGTGCAGACCAAGCACTCCATGAGCGCGGCCCATTTTATCGTCCGCCATACCGTTGTCGCTGCGGACGGCACGGTCATCGGCGCCACGGTCTTCACGCCCGAGGACAAGCCTGTTTCCACCTACGACCTTCCGGCCAAGGGTGAATACTACGCCACAAGCTTCTGTAACCTGCATGATTTCTGGGTAACCAAGTTCACCGTCTAGTTCAGCACCAACAAAAAAAGCCCGCACGGCATGCCGTGCGGGCTTTTTTTGTTGCGTGAGAGGTGGTCATCGATTCGAGCCGGGACCGGGGAAGGAAGACCGCCAGGAGGAATGAGCTTGTGGTATCTTGCTATTTATATTGGATGAATGGTGAATCGGTCCATGGAAATTTTAACCTGCATGTCGCAACAAACGACAAGCGCCCATGATAACAGGCTCCAGTCTGTCATCATCCCGAGTGACGTAATTCCGGAGTGGTTTACATCAAAAGTCGTCCAACAAGGGAAGAGCGGCCAAATACGGTATCTCATTATTCGGAATAATCGCGGAAACGGCGGAAATGGCCTTTGGGGTGCACTCAAAAGTTGTTTAGCGTCTCCCGGCAGCGAGACAGGGGGCGTTTTCTGCTTGAAACCAGGAAGGAACAGTCTGCAAAGATTGAATTCTTCAATTCTAGTCGACAATTGTATGAAAATGGGAAATATAATTGCATATTGTATTACGTGGGCTATTATTCCATTAAATTCGCGTAGTGGGAGGGGTTGCCATGAAGATTAGAGCCAAGTTTATTTCGTCGATCATCGTTCCGGTGGTCGTGTCCGTGGTCGTCATCTCCAGCGTGGTCTCCCTGCAGGTGAGCAGCACGGTCACGGAGCAGTTCAAGATGTCGTCCCAGGAAGAACTGCGTGTGGTTGACGGCTTCGTCACACAATTGCTGAAGGGGCCTGCAGAAATCGCGAAATACGTCGCTTCCCTTCCGGCCATGACCGAAGGAACGGGAGAGTGGACCCGCTATTTCGATTTGCCCGCCGGCGACAATCCCGTCCTGCACGAGGGCATGAGCGACAAGGAACGCTCCGCATTCTACACCTTTGAACGGTTGATGAAGTCCCACCCGGATTTCGCCTACGTCTATGCCGGGCTAGAAGACGGCGGCTACACCCAGTCCCCCAGCGAGAACATGGGCAACAAGTTCGATCCCAGAAAGCGGCCGTGGTACACCCAGGGCAAGCAGTCGGCCACGGAAGTGACCCTGCTGAGCGCCTACATCACCACCCAAGGGGTGCCGAACATCGGCGTCGTGGCAAAGGCGCATGACGCCTCCGGCAAGCTCGTGGGCATCGGGGCCGTGGATATGTCCCTGGCGAAGCTTACGGAAATCGCGGCCAGCATCAAGATCGGCAAGACCGGCTATATGATGATTATCCAGAATGACGGAACCATTTTGGCCGATCCCAGGCACAAGGATTTCGTCTTCAAGAAGATGGGCGAACTGCCCGGAACCTTTGTGACGTTGGACGGAACAAAGGGCGGACTGGTCGAGGATCTCGACATCGACGGCGTGAACATGTTCGGCAGCGTCTACGTCTCTCCGGAATCCGGCTGGAAGTACGTGGCGCTCATCGAGCGCGGTGAGATCATGGGCGCGTCCAACACTGCCGTTCTCAACACCGCCGTCATCGGGCTGGTCATCGCGGCCCTGTTCGCCTTGGGCGGCTGGCGGATCGCCAAGTCCATGACCGGCCCCATCATCCGGAGCGGCGAGTTTACGCGCCAGGTGGCCGGTGGCGATCTGACGGCCGCCATCACCGTGTCCGGCAAGGATGAGGTGGCCGTTCTCGCCCAGGACCTGTCCGAAATGGGCCGCACGCTCCGGGGCGTGGTCGGCGACGTCAGAAGCACTGTGGACGGAGTGGCCTCCGGAGCGGTGGAGTTGTCGGCCACGGCGGAGAGTCTGGCCCAGGCCGCCACCGAGCAGGCGGCCAATGTCGAGGAGGTGGCCTCGTCCATGGAACAGATGTTGGCCAATATCAGTCAGAACGCCGAGAACGCCCGCGAGACCGAGCATATAGCCCAACGATCCGCCGTTGACGCGGAGCGGGGCGGCCAGTCGGTGGCCCAGACCGTGGTGGCCATGCGCGAGATCGCGGACAAGATATCCGTCATCGAGGAAATCGCCCGGCAGACCAACCTCCTGGCCCTGAACGCGGCCATCGAAGCGGCCCGGGCGGGTGAGCACGGCAAGGGATTCGCCGTTGTCGCCGCTGAAGTCAGAAAGCTGGCGGAACGCTCCGGCATGGCCGCTGCGGAAATCAGCGACCTTTCCATCTCGAGCGTGCAGGTGGCCGAGGAAGCGGGTGAAATGCTGGGCAAGATGGTCCCGGACATCAAGCATACCGCAGAGCTCATCCAGGAGATCACGGCCGCGAGCAACGAGCAGCAGTCCGGCGCGGAAGGCGTCAATACCGCCATCCATCAACTGGATCAGGTCATCCAGCAGATCGCCTCGGCCTCGGAGGAGATGTCGTCCACGTCCGAGGAACTGGCCAGCCAGGCCGAGCATCTCAAGAGCGCGGTGGCCTACTTCAAGATCGACGGCAACAGTTCCACACGGCCCACTAGGGCGAGCAGGAGAAGTGCCACTCCCGCCCTGCATTCCGAGAGGGGAGAGCCCGGAGGCGGAGACGGGTTCGAGAGATTCTGATCCCCCTGGAACGAGTAAGACAGGCCGTCCGTTATATAGAGGGCGGCCTGTTTTCATTTCTAGATCGCAATTCGCCGTGAATTGTTTTGGGATTGACTTTTGAGAACGATCGGTCTATTAAGTGGCCAACTCATACCAAAAGAGATTGGAATGGCAAGGAACAAGGAATATGAAAAGGACCAGGTGTTGAACGCCGCCACGCGCGTATTCTGGGAAAAGGGATACACCGGCACTTCGGTCAACGCCTTGGTCCAGGCCACGGGACTGGGCAAACGGAGCATGTACAAGGAGTTCGGCAGCAAGGAAAATCTCTTTCGGGAATGCCTCCAGAACTACATGTTCAATCTGAACAGGGAGGCCAGCTCCATTTTAAGTCGCCAGCCACTGGGACTGGCCAATATCGAAGCCTTTTTTGCCAACCGCATTGATCAGGCGAGCATCTGCGACAGCGATGGTTGTATGGTCATAAATTCCGCTGTTGAAAAAAAGCTTATCGATGCCGGAACGTTTGATCTGGTCCAAGAGTCCCTGGCCGGTCTTGAGGATGCTTTTTTTGCCTGCCTTGAGGCTGCCGCCGACAGGGGAGAAATTCCGGAGGGCAAAGACCTCGAAGTCCTGGCGGGATTCTTGATGACCTTCACGGCGGGCATGATGGCCCTATGCAAGACCAAACCCGGAAAAATGGCCTTGACCGCACGTGTGGATACCGCCCTCAGCATTGTAAAAAATAAATGATCCTCTTTGGTTTGCGTGAGCCTGACCAGTTTTTTTTATACATATTGAGAACGATTGTTTTACTTTGAAAATCAAACAAAATAGCAACAAGGAATTACGATGAAACCAGACGTGAAAAGATTGGTGGAAACCGTTGGCATCGAGACACCGCTCATCGGCTATTATAATGTGCAAGACACTGAGGGATTCGGTGCATTCGCCAAACCCGGTTCGTGTATCTTCGCTTCGATTGATCAGTGTTTCCAAGGGGAATACATCCATGTCTCCCCAGATGATTTCAAATGCATCGGAGCCAGGTATTGGATGTGCGGCGTCGAGACCCTGCCTCGGGAGAAATTCGCCCACATGTTGGCGGAAGGAGAAGGACTGAAATGCTCGACTGATCTCATGGGCAAGTGGCTTGACAGCCAGCCGCCTTTTAAAGGGGAGTATGAGCATATCGTTGTCGGTCCTTTGAAAGACGACCAGTACGACTCCCTCAAATCGGTCACTTTCTACGTCACCCCTGATCAACTGGCCTGCCTGGTCATGGCCTGCGAGTACGATAATGCCGGTGTGAATCCTCCGCCGGTCCAGGCTCCCTTTGGATCGGGCTGTGCGCAACTGGCCGCCGTCTTGCGGGATTTCGATCTCCCCAAAGCCGTCATCGGTGCAACGGACCTGGGCATGCGCAAATACCTGCCGGAAAATATCCTCGCGTTTACGGTCACCAAGTCCATGTTCGAACGGATCTGCAATCTGGATGAAAACAGCTTCCTGCATAAGTCCCTGTGGAGAAAGCTGACCGAGGCCCGAGGAAATCGTCCCGAGACCGGGGCGGAGGGCTAAGAATCACCGGACTCCCAACCTGTACTTTGCAAACAAGGAAACTAAAATGAAATTGCAAGACAAGCTCCGCACCATGAAAACGAGCCTGGAAAGCAACATCCCGAGCCGGGTGCTTGAGGTTATGCACCGGGCCACTGATGATCTTGCGAATTCGGGGATTCTTGAAAAGGCCCTGAAAGTCGGCGATCGGATGCCGGACTTCGCGCTTCCCGATTCCAACGGCACCAAGGTGCGGCTTTCCGCCGCCCTGGCAAACGGCCCGCTGGTGCTCACCTTTTTCCGAGGCCAGTGGTGACCGTATTGTGTAGCAGAGCTGGAAGCTCTCAACGACTTTCTACCCGAGTTTCATTCCCTGAGCGCAACCCTTCTGGCCGTATCTCCACAGCGCCGCCCCTTTAACCGGCAGGTCATCCGTGACGCCAACCTCGGTTTTGAGATCCTTTCCGATACCGGCAACAGGTTGGCCAAGGCGTTCGGGCTGGCGTTCACCCTTTCCGGCGCTCTCAAGGAGGTCTACAAATCGTTCAACCTGGATCTGGAACGGATCAACGGCGACGACTCCTGGGTTCTCGCCATGCCCGCGCGCTATGTCGTTGATCGGCATGGAGTGATCCGTTTCGCAGACGTGAATCCCGATTACACTGTCCGGACGGAACCGGAAGAGACTCTGGCTGAGTTGAAAAGGCTGAAGGAAGGAAATGAATGAGCGGCATGTTTGAGCCCGTATCCATCGGCGTCTTGTCCCTGAAGAACCGGTTTGTCCGGTCCGCCACCTGCGAAGCAATGGCGGACGGAAAGGGCGGCGTTACCCCGGCGTTGGTCAAGACGTATGCCTATCTCGCAAAGGGCGGGGTGGGGCTGATCATAAGCGGCCACGCAAATGTTGAGAAAAGGGGCATCGGCGGTCCGGGCCAGATCGGCATCTATGACGATTTTCTGTTGCCGGGGCTTGAAGAACTGACCCGCGCGGTCCATGCGGCGGATGGAAGGATCGTTGTCCAACTGGCCCATCAGGGCATATGGGCGGTCCCTGTGTTGTCGGGCATGGAGCCTCTGGGGCCATCCGATTCCACGGCCGAAGGGCGCACTCCTGCCCGGGCCGTGACACGGAAAGAGATTGAGGAGACAATCGGCTCCTTTGCCGATGCGGCTCTTCGGGCAAAAAAGGCGGGCTTTGACGGGGTTCAGATCCACGCCGCCCACGGATTCTATCTGGGGGCGTTCCTTTCATCCTTCTACAACAATCGAAAGGATGCCTACGGAGGGCCTCTGGAAAACCGCGCCCGGATTCTGGTGGAAGTCCTGGACGCCATCCGGGAAAAAGTGGGCCGGGACTATCCTGTCCTGGTCAAGATAAATGCCGACGACTATCTGGAGGACGGTTTCACCGAGGCGGATATGTTGAGGGTCTGCACCCTGCTGGAAGCCCATGGCATTGACGCCATCGAGCTTTCCGGCGGCACGATGGATCCTTTGGGGAAACATGGCCCGGCCCGGCCGGGCAGGAAAGGCCCCGAAGCCTGGTACGCTCAAAGCGCGCAACGTTTGAAAGAGACCGTCAATGTCCCGGTGATCCTGGTAGGGGGGATACGCTCCTTTGCCACGGCTCGAAACCTCGTGGAAACAGGTGCGTGCGACGCCGTCGGCCTCAGCCGCCCCCTGATCCGCCAGCCGGATCTTATCCGTCGCTGGAAACGCGATCATCATGAAATGCCCGCCTGCCTGGCCTGCAACGGATGCTTCCAATCGGCCGCCGATGGCCGAGGGTTGCGGTGTATCCTGGAAGAAAGGAAAAGGGATCGATCCGCCTAGGGAGGCCTTAAAAAAAAGAAAACCCCTGAAATGATTTCAGGGGTTTTCGTCTCATTCGTGGTAGCGAGGAGAGGACTTGAACCTCCGACTCTGCGGATATGAGCCGCATGCTCTAACCAACTGAGCTACCTCGCCACGTTTGTTTCGCCGAAGCGGTCACAGTCTATAGACCGTCTTTTCGGGCTTGGCAAGTGTAAATTTCCGGTTCGGGCTGAAAAATGGAACATATTACAAAAACAGGAGAATCAGGGCGGCCAGGGCAATGCGGTATACGGCGAAGGGGCGCAGGGTCAGGCGGCCCAGCAGGACGATGAACCCCTTGACGGCCAGCCAGGCCGCGATGAAGGAGACCACGAAGCCGATGAGCAGGAAGATCAAGTCGCCTGTCTCGAACAGAGCGTAGTTCTTGAGAAAGTCGTAGCCCGTGGCGGCGAACATGATGGGCACGGCCGCGATGAAGGAGTACTCGGCGGCCACAGTGCGCTTGGCGCCCAGGAGCATGCCGCCCATGATGGTCGAGGCGGACCGGGAAAAGCCGGGCCACAGGGCCAGGCACTGGAACAAGCCGATGCCGAGCGCCGTCTTCGGGGTGATCTCGTCCAGGGTCAAGGTGGTGCTGCGGTTGTCCATGCCCTCGACCACGAAGATGAGCACCGCGCCTACGGCCAGGGCCACGGCCACGGTAAAGGGCGAGAAAAGGTATTCCTTGATGTAGTGATGGGTCAGCAGCCCGAGCACCGAGGCGGGCAGGGAGGTCAGGAACAGGAGCCACAGGCCGTACACGCCCGAGAACTTGCGGCTTTTGTCCGGGAAGAGCAGCCCCACGAAGCGGTCCCAGTACAGGACCACCACGGCCAGGATGGCCCCGAGCTGGATGACGATCTCAAAGGTCTCGGCCTTGGGGCCGGTGAAGTTCAGGAGATGTCCGGCGATGATCAGGTGGCCGGTGCTCGAGATGGGTAGGAATTCGGTCAGGCCTTCGACAATGCCGAGAATGATCGCAACATACCAGGGTGCCATGTGATCCTCATGAGCGAAATAGGGTTGGGACGGGCAATACGCTAGGGTCTAGCCCAGGTAATGCCGTCTTGCAACCCTGCGGAAGCTGGTGTATTTCGTTTCGCTGGAACCATGTTCAACAACAGGAGCGAGCCATGACGACCGTAATGCCGCAGAGCGAATTGACCCGCAAGGCCGTGGCCTGGATTTGCGAGACGCGTGACAACGGCGACAAGAGGGCGCTCCCCGCGCTCATCGAAGAGGCTGGCGTGCGCTTCAATCTTGGTCCCAGGGACATGGAGTTCCTTCTGCGCTTCTTCAAGGAAAACAAGGGCTGATTCCTTCCGGTGAAACTGCTTCAGCGTCAGATCTTCCTCGAACTGCTCAAGCTCTTCGGCTTGACCGTGTCCTGCCTCCTGGGCCTCATCCTGGTGGGGCGGATGCTCCAGTTGCGCTCCCTGTTCCTGTCACAGAACATCGGCGTGCTGAACATCATGCAGCTGTTCTTCTTCCTGACTCCCTTTTTTCTGCTGCTGATCACACCCATCGCCACCATGCTCAGCGTCTTTCTGACCTTTCTGCGCATGAGCACGGACAATGAGCTGGTGGCGCTCAAGGCCAGCGGGGTCAGCCTGTACCGCATGCTCCCCGCGCCCGTGCTTTTTTGCAGCCTGTGCACGCTGTTTGCCTTCTTCATCTCCTTCTGGGGGCTGGCCTGGGGCATGGACATGTTCAAGACCAAGCTCTACTACTTCGCCAAGACCAACTCGAAGTTCGCCTTGCAACCGGGTGTGTTCAATAAGGAATTCCCGGGCATTACCTTCTATGCCCACCAGGTGGACAACGAGAAGGGCGAGCTGAAGTTCGCCTTTGTCCGCGACGATTCCATCAAGGGAACCTCGGTGGTCGTGGTCGCGCCGGAGGCCGAGGTGGTCTCCAAGCCGCGCCAGGCCGAAATTCACGTGGTCTTTCACAACGGTCGCATCTTCCGCAAGAGCGGTGACGAATTGAACATCCTCAAGTTCGGCACGTATTCCATCAAGCTCGACCTGGGCAAGCTGTTGACCGGCTTCAACTTCGTGGAGCAGAAGGCCAAGGACATGCCGTTTTTTCGCCTCAATGACATCCGAAACGACCACAGCTTGATGCCGCTAGAGAACGACCGGTTCTTCCGCAAGGTGGACACCGAGTTCTACAAGCGGTTGACCCTGCCGCTGGGCTGCTTCATCCTGGGCATGTTCGCCATCCCCATCGCCTCGGTTTTTCGGGGGCTGAAGCAGCAATACGGCCTGCTTTTGGCCATGGGCTTGTTCATGGTCTACTACGCCATGTTCTCCGTCGGCGTAAGCATGGGGGAATCGGGAACGATCCCGCCCCAGTACGGCATGTGGGCCTCTGATATCCTATTCGTATTCGTGGCCCTCTTCGGCATGCGCTACGCCAATCTGGAGCGTACGCCCACAGTGGTCCACTGGCTCATGCACCTGCGTCTGCCCGGGCGCAGGGGGGAGGCCGGGGCATGAAGCTCATCGGCGTCCTTAACCGATACCTGATCCGGCAGAATCTCTATCTCATGGCCATTTGTCTGACCGTGGGCACCAGCCTGTACCTTTTGTCGGACATCTTCGACCGGCTGGACGATTTCATCCGGGCCGGGCTGGGCGCGCAGACCATCCTGTTCTATTTCATCGTCAAGATTCCGCTCATCGTCTCGCAGCTCATGCCCGCGGTCTTTCTCCTGGCCATGGTCATCCAGCTTGGGGTGCTCAGCCGGTCGCGAGAGATGCTCGCCCTGCGCGCCGGGGGCGTGGCCTTTACATGGTTCATCCGTTTTTTCGTCGCCTACGCCCTGGTCTGGAGCGTCGGGCAGCTGGTATTCTCCCAGTTTCTCGGGGTGTTCGGCGAGCAGGAGGCCAACCGCATCTGGAAGGAGGACGTCCGCAAGAAGCAGATGGACGAACTGACCATCCAGGATTTATGGTTCCGGGACGGGCCGTTCATCGTCCTGGCCAAGGAGGCCCAGCCGAGCAAGAGCAGGGCGAACGACATCACGGTCTACGAGTTCACCACGGACAACCAGGAGCTCATCCGCATCCTGAACGCCAAGAAGGCGCTCATCGACGACCACGGCTGGGGGCTTTTGGATGTGCACGAACTGGACACCCGGACGTTCATCACCGTGGACCGGCCGTCCCAGTTTCTGTCCGTACGGCAGAACCTGAGCGCCTACGCCGCCGTGGAGCTCAAGGGCGACACCGCGCAGCTGCCGCTGTTCGAATTGTCCAAAGCCATAAACAGACTTCAGGAGTCGGGCTCCAACGTGGAGATATTGCGGACCGTCTGGCACAGCAAGCTGTCCTACGCCTTCTCCATAGTGATCATGGCCCTGCTGGCCCTGGCGCTGGTGACTTTTTCGGAGAACGTCTACGCCAACATAGGCCTGTCGCTCATCCTCATATTCCTGCAATACGGGGTCCATGTGGTCGGGGCGACCGCAGGGGAGAAGGGCGTGTTGCCGCCGATCATGGCGGCCTGGCTCGGCAATGGGATCATGGGGGGGCTGGCCTGTCTGCGATTGGTCTGGGTGACCGTGCCGGCCTTCAAGGCCTCGGTCCTGACCGCGGTTCAGGGGCTGATTCCCCGGCGGGCGTGATCACAGCCCGGCGTATTCACCGAGCCGGTTCCACAGTTTTTCCTCACCCTTGCCGGTCTTGCTGGAAAAAAGCACCGGGGCACGGTCCTGTTGCAGAATGTCCTGCCACTGTTTCTGTAGCTGGGCCAGTTCGCGCTGCTTGGGCTTGTCCGCCTTGGTCAGGATGGGGATGACCGGGATGCCCAGGCCGCGCACGTAGGCGGTCAGCTCCAGGTCTATCTTCTGCGGGGAGAGCCGCGAATCCAGAAGGACGGCCACGGCCTTGAGGCCCTGGTTGTCCTTCATGTAGGCCTCGATGAGCTTGGCCCACTTGAGCCGCTCCTGCTTGGAGCACTTGGCGTAGCCGTAGCCGGGCAGGTCCACCAGGAAGTAGCCGTCCGGCTGGACCCGGTAGTAGTTCAGGCTGCGCGTCTTGCCGGGCTTGGAACTTATCTTGGCCAGGGCCTTGCGTCCTGCCAGCCGGTTGACCAGCGAGGACTTGCCCACGTTGGACCGGCCCGCCAGGGCGATCTGGGGTTCGTCAAAGGCCTCAAGCTGCTTGATTTCGTATATTGTTTTGACTAACTCGATGGTTCGGTTCATAAAGAGGTACCGTTTCGGCAATTTGTTTTCGAACGCCCCCAATGTTCTTTTTTTCGCGGGGCGCGTCAAGGAGAGCGGGGAATACACCATCCCGCCGCACAAGGGAAGACGCATGGACAAGCTCAAAATTCTGATCATGAACGGCCCCAATCTCGGCCACATCGGCACCCGCCAGCCCGAGATCTACGGATCGCGGACCATGGGCGACATGCCCGAACTCCTTTCGCAGGTCATGGGCGCCAACGGGGAGGAGGTTGTGCTGGAGCATTTCCAGTCCAACTCCGAGGGCGCGCTCATCGACCGGCTGGAACAGGCCCGCGAGCAGGGCGTGGATGGCGTGGTCTTCAACGCCGGGGCGTACACTCATACCTCGCTCGCCCTGGCCGACTGCCTGGCCTGGATCGGCATTCCCTGCGTCGAGGTGCACATCAGCAACATCTGGGCGCGCACGGATCAGCCCCTGCGCCAGCGGTCCCTCATGGGCGAGAGGTGCGTCGGCGTGATTGCCGGATTCGGGATTCTGGGTTATGCCCTCGGTGTCCAGGCGCTGTACCAGCGGCTTCGGGGCTGATTGCATAGAAAAATACCCGGGGAATCCCGGAAACCATTTGGAGACAATACATGATTTCAACCAAGGATTTCAGGACCGGCCTGAAGATCGAGATTGACGGCAAGCCCTTTGAAATTATCGAGTTCCAGCACTTCAAGCCGGGCAAGGGCGGGGCCATGGTGCGCACCAAGCTGCGCCAGATGATGACCGGCCAGGTCCTGGACAAGACCTTCCGCTCAGGGGAAAAGGTCGAAAAGCCGGACATGTCCGTGACCGAGATGCAGTACATCTTTCGGGAAGGCGAGAATTTCGTGTTCATGGACCTTGAGACCTATGAGCAAATGCACGTGCCCGGCGCTAACGTGGGCCCGCAGGGCGGCTTCATCAAGGAAGGCGACACCGTGAAGGTGCTTCTGTACAACGGCGAGCTCATCGGTGTGGACCTGCCCGCCAACGTCAGCCTGAAGGTGACCCAGACCGATCCCGGCATCCAGGGCGACCGCGTGTCCAACGCCACCAAGCCCGCCACCATGGAGACGGGCCTGAAGGTCAACGTCCCGCTGTTCATCAACGAAGGCGACGTTATCAAGGTGGACACCCGAAGCGGAGAGTACCTTGGTCGCGAATAAAGCGGACTTGCAACACCTTGTGTAAATTGCGTAAAAAGGTCGTGGGCGGGTTGCCGCCCAGGACCTTTTTCATCAAGTGAGGCTCAATGGCGAGACGACGGAAAACCACGGTCAAGACGGAGAAGGGAAAGGGACGCGGCAACGAGTTCATCGGGCTGTTCTTTCTCTTTCTCTCCGCTTTCCTTTTCTTAAGCATCCTTTCCTTCAGCCCCGGCGACCCAAGCTTCAACCAGGCCGTCACCTCCGGGCGGAAGGTCCAGAACGTGGTTGGCTACGCGGGATCCTATTGCGCCGGCTTCCTGGTGGAGATGTTCGGCATGGGGGCCGTGTTCTGGCCCCTGTATTTCCTCTATCTCGGCCTGATCCGGTTCGTGGCCCGGCTGAAGCTCTCGCCCCTGCGCTGGCTGGGCCTCGTCGGCCTGTTCGTGGCTTTCGAGGCCTGGACCATGCACCCGTGGTTCTTCACCGTGCCCGAGGACGCCTACGGTCTCATCGGTTCCGGGTTCTTCGGCCGGTCCATCATCACTAAATATACCATGCCGTACCTACGGCCCGTGGGCACGTTCCTGCTCTGGCTGTTCGTGACCATCATCTCCCTGCAGGCCGTGATCGGCTTCACCTGGGACTCGGTCTGGGCGCTGCTGCTCCGTTGGTGGGGAATCCTCCGCCGGAAGACGGCCGTGCGGGCCGAAAAGTGGGCCGAGAAACGGGCCGAGCGCCGCGAGGCCAAGGAATTGGCCAGGGAGCAGGAGCCGGAATCTGTGGAAGAGGACATGGGCCTTCAGTTCGTGGACCTCGATGCCGGGGAGGAGGATCGTCCTGTCAAGGCACCCAAATCGGTCCAACCCGCCAAGCCCAAGTCCAAGCCCGACCCGGCCAAACCGGCGGCGGCCAAGGCGCCGGCGGGCCCGGGCGGCCTGCCCAGCCCGGAGCTGCTCACCGCGCCGCCCGCCCAGAAGACCTCCCAGACCCCGGCCGTGCTCCAGCCCCTGGCTGACCGGTTGAAGGAATGCCTGAACGATTTCAACGTCCAGGGCGAGATGCAGCGGGTGGTCCCCGGCCCGGTGGTGACCATGTTCGAGTTCAAGCCCGCGCCCGGCATCAAGGTTTCCAAGATCGAGGGGCTGACCGACGACATCGCCTTGGCCCTGCGCGCCGAGTCCGTGCGCATCGAGGCCCCCATCCCGGGCAAGGACAGCGTGGGCGTGGAGATTCCGAACATCGAGCGGGAGATGGTCTACCTGCGCGAAATCCTGGAATCCAAGGAATTCACCGGCTCCAAATCCCCGCTGACCCTGGCGCTGGGCAAGGACATCCAAGGGGCCACCAAGGTGGCCGACCTGGCGCGTATGCCCCATCTGCTGGTGGCGGGCGCCACCGGCGCGGGCAAGTCCGTGGGCATCAACGGGTTCCTTCTTTCCCTGCTGTACAAGGCCGGACCCGAGGATGTGAAGCTTCTTCTGGTGGACCCCAAACGCATCGAGTTGGCACCGTATGCGGACCTGCCGCATTTGGTCCACCCCGTGGTCACGGACATGAACATGGCAAAGAGCGCCCTGGAGTGGGCGGTCTTCGAGATGGACTGCCGTTACGAGAAGATGGCCCAGCTCGGCGTGCGCAATATAGAGGGATACAACAAGAAGCTCGAGGAGTTTGGCGACAACGTGCCCGAGGAATTCGAGCACATGACCCACATGCCGTACCTGGTCATCATCATCGACGAACTCGCCGACCTGATGATGACTGCGGCCAAAGACGTGGAGCAGTGCATCGTGCGCCTGGCCCAGCTGGCCCGAGCCGCGGGCATCCACATGATCCTGGCCACCCAGCGGCCCAGCGTGGACGTGGTCACCGGCCTGATCAAGGCCAACTTCCCCACGCGCATCTCCTTTTTTGTGACTTCCAAGTTCGACTCCCGGACCATCCTTGATGCCGTGGGCGCGGAGCGGCTGCTGGGCAAGGGCGACATGCTCTTCAAGCCGAGCGGCGGCAAGCTCAAGCGGATGCACGGCGCGTACGTGGACGAGACGGAAATTGCGCATGTGGTCGATTTCTGGAAGGACGCCGTGCCCCAGGAATTCGATCTCGATTTCAGCGACTGGAGCCCCAATGCGGGCAATGAAGCGGGTCCCGGCGGGGTCGGCAACTCGGGTGATCCCGTTTACGACGAAGCGGTACAGTTCGTGCTCTCCCAGGGCAAGGCGTCCATATCTCTGTTGCAGCGCAGGCTGCGCATCGGGTTCAACCGCGCGGCCCGGTTCATCGAGCAGATGGAAATGGACGGCATCCTCGGCCCTCAGGATGGAAGCAAGCCTCGCAAGGTCATCAAGCCGGAATAATTGGAGTAAGCAATATGTCTAGATTTTTCGCCGCCCTTTTCGCCATGGTATCCCTGCTCTTGGTCCCGGCCTTTACCGGAGCGGTCGAAGCGATTCCGCCCCAGGATTTGCCGGATTTGATTCAGAAGCGATACGAGACCCTTAAAACATTTCGGGCCGATTTCACCCAGGAGCTGACCAATGTGGCCAGCGGCGAGGTGGAGAAGCGCGAGGGCAAGATCTGGTTCCGCCAGCCTTCCCAGGTACGCTGGGAAACCACGGCCCCGGAAAAGGAACTGCTCGTGGTCGGGCCCAAGTTCGCCTGGGACTACATCCCGGACGAGGAACTGGCCATCAAGTACGGGGTCACGGCGCTGCTCGATTCCAAGACCATCCTGCGCTTCCTCTCGGGCCAGGCCAACATCAAGGAGGACTTCGTGGTCCGGACCGAATGGCCGGGCGCGGATGAGGTCCGGTCCCGGTGGGGCAAAGACCTGACCGTGCTGCAGCTGGTGCCCAAGGAGGCCGAGCCGGGCATGGTCCTGGCCTTTGTCGGCGTGGAACCGGCCACGGGGCTGCTCAGGCAGGTGATGATCGTGGATTTCTACGGCAACGGCAACGAGGTCAAGCTGTCCAATGTGGAGATAGACGTGGACCTGGCCAAGGACATGTTCTCCTTCACCCCGCCCGAGGGCACGCAGGTGGAGGACAACACCCAGGGGCTCTAGAGGCCGACCTCTTTCTTCAGAGCCGCCGTTTCTTCGGCGGTCAGCTCGCGCCACGCGCCGGGCTTGAGGCTGCCGAGGGTCACCGGCCCCTGCTGCACGCGCCTTAGCCGCAGGATGGTCAGCCCGAACTCGTCGCACATTCGGCGAATCTGCCGGTTCACGCCCTGAATAAGCGTAATCTCAAGCTGTTGCGTTCCGGCAATGGGCTTCTTCAGGCGCACCTTGGCCGGGGCGAGCTTTTCGCCTTCCTTCAGGGTCATGCCATTGCGCATGGCCTGCACCGCCTTTTGCGGTACCGAGCCCCGGATGGTCACGACATAGACTTTGGGAAGGTGGTATTTGGGGTGGGTCAGCCGGTAACAGAGGTCGCCATCCGTGGTCAGCAGGAGCAGCCCCTCGGAAAAGAAGTCCAGCCTGCCCACCGGAAAGGGGCGCTTCCTGCGGATTTCGGGGGGCAGAAGGTCGATGACGGTCTGGCGGCCCTGGGGGTCGCTGGCCGTGGTCACGGTCTCCACCGGCTTGTGGAGCATGAGGGTCAGTTCGCCAGCGCTCGTCTTCAGGCCGATGGTTTTTCCGTCAACGGCCACCGCGTCGGTGGCCGGATCGACCTGGAGCCCGGGGGAGTCAACGGTCTTGCCGTTGACGGTCACCCGTCCGGCAAAGACCATGTCGTCGGCGCCGCGCCGGGACGCGACGCCGCACTGGGCGATGAATTTGTTCAGTCGTATGGTGTCGGAAGGGGCGTTGGGCATGCCCCGTCTTCTAGACCTGAATGGACTTGGTGGCAAGCTGGAAGCTGGTGACCACGTCGAGCATGTTGGTCACGTCGCCCACGGCCCGCTTGTCGGTCAGGCCGAAGAACTCCAGGCAGGTGCCGCAGACCAGGATGGACACGCCGCTCTGCTCGAGCTTCTGGAGTTCCTCCAGGCAGCGGCTGCCGGGCACGGCCAGCTTCACGCCGCCGTTGACCAGGATGATGCGCCACAGCTCGTCGCCCAGCTCCTTGAGGGTGACCATGAAATTGTACATCAGGTTGCCGCCCAGCGTATCGTCGCCCGAGCCGATGACGTCCGTGGGTACGAAGACCAGAATCTTGTCCTTGTCCACATTCTCGAGCTCGGCCTCGGTCATGACCGCGCATTCCTCGCATTCGGCCCCGTGTTCGCGCAGGCCGGTAACGATGAAATCCGGGCCGGACTTTTCCGCCTGTACGGCGTAGTCCTGCATGGTCAGGAAACGGGAGACGTTCTCCTTGGCCGGTTCGTTGTCGACGATGACCACCAGTCGGGCCGGGCCGTCCTTTTCCACGGTCTCCTTGCAGCGGAGCACGGGCTGGGGGCAGGGGAGGCCTTTGCAATCGAGGGAAATGTCAGTCATGTCTACTCCTTGATTTTGAAATGCTGCACAGAATGCGCCGCTTGGTCAAATCGATAAGATGCATCGAAATTCTGCTAACTATAGATTGGTTCATTGTCTTTCACCACTTGCCCTCCGGGTCGCTAGCCGGTAGAGAAAGGAAAATCCGTAACAGAGCGTTCCTGTATGAAAATACCGATTGATCCCGCCGCGTTCGCGCCCCTCATCGCCTGGCTGTTCAAGTTGTGGGTGCGGACCATCCGTTTCGAGCCGGAGGGTTGTACCGAATTCGCCGAGTTGAACAAGAAGGGCCAGCCCCTGGTGGTTGCCCTGTGGCATGGCGAAATCTTCCCGGTGACCGCCTTCGGCCATACCCTGACCACGCATCTGGTCACCTTTGTCAGCCAGTCCAAGGACGGCGAGGTCATTGCCCGGATGCTGGAGCGGATCGGCCATACCACGGTGCGCGGGTCAAGCACCCGGGGCGGGGTGCGGGCCCTGCTCAAGGCCAAACGGATCATGGAACAGGAAAACCGCATGGCCGTGTTCACCATAGACGGGCCCAAGGGCCCCCGGCACAAGGCCAAAGACGGCGTCATCTTCCTGGCCCAGCGGGCCGGGGCCAAGATCGTTCCCATTCGCGCCTTTCCCGAACGTCGAAAGGTCTTCGAGAAATCCTGGGACCGGTTCGTCCTGCCCATGCCGTTCACCCGCTGTCCGGTCCGCATCGGCGAGCCCATGGCCGTGACCACTGAGAAACTGACCGAAGAGGTCATGGCCCGTGAAACCGCCCGCCTCGAAGCCCGCATGCACGAGTTGAAGCCGGAGCAATAGCCCCGGCCGCCGGACCCCCATCCTCTTTTCCTTCCTAAACTCTTTGTTGCCGCTTCGCGGGTGGCAAGCGCGAAAGAAAGCCCCCGGCTCGGGGAGGCGGGGGCTTGCATTTTGTCGTTTGGAAGAGGTCGCCTACTCGGTCTTCATGCGGGCCGTGCCTTCCTTGTAGAAGGGCAGGGCCGTCTTTTTCGCTTCCAGTTCGGCGCGGGCGGTCTTGATGATGAAGGTGTCCTTGTCCGCGTCCTCGGCCCGCACATAGGCCAGGGCGATGCAATGGCCCAGGCTCGGGGCAAAGGAGCCGCTGGTGATGATGCCGGTCTTTTCGCCGCCGGGCAGGCAGACCTCGTCATTGTGCCGGGCCGTGCGGCGGCCATCGATGGTCAGGGGGATCAGGGTCTCGTCCACCCGGCCCAGGCCGGACTTGCCGATGTACCCGGATTCCTTCTTGAGGAAGAAGCCGGCGCCGGCCTCAACCGGGGTGCGCTGCTCGTCCAGGTCCTGGCCGTATAGCGGATAGCCGATTTCCAGGCGCAGGGTGTCGCGCGCGCCCAGGCCGACCGGCTCCACGCGCTCGTCCGCCATGAGCTTTTCCCAGATGCCCAGGGCCTTGTCAGCGGGCAGGTAGAGTTCGTAGCCCAGCTCGCCCGTATACCCGGTGCGGCTGACGATCATCGGGAAACCGAGCGCCTCGGTCTGCTCGAAATTGAAATATTTCAGATGATTCCATTTGGAGTCAAAGAGGTCGTTGAGCACGTCCAGACTCTCGGGACCCTGCACGTCGATCTTGCCGGTCCCGTCGCTGATGTCCGTGAAGGACAGGCCGCCGGGCAGGTTGGCCGCGATGTGGTCGAAGTCCTTCTGGCGGCACGCGCCGTTGACCACGAGCATGTACTCGTCCTCGGCCAGGCAGTAGACGATCAGGTCGTCGTTGATGCCGCCCGAGGCATTGAGCAGGAAGCCGTACCGGCATTTTCCCGGAGCCAGCGTGTCCAGGTCGTGGCTGACGATCTTGTTCAACCCGTCCTTGGCGTCCTTGCCCGAGAGCTTGAACTCGCCCATGTGGCAGATGTCGAAGATACCCGCCTTTTCGCGGGTATGCTTGTGTTCGATAATAATGCCCTTATACTGCACCGGCATGTCGAAACCGGCGAACGGGGCCATCTTGGCACCGTTTTCCCGGTGCCACTGGGTGAGCGGGGTGGTTTCCAGGTTTTCCAATGTATGCTCCTTGCGGTGTTGCTATTGTCCCGAACCGGCCTGGCTCGACACGCGGGATTTCCGGATGGACCGGAACTCGTCGAGCAGCATAACCAGCTGTTGGTACAGTTTCTTGATGTCCCGCCCATAAGGCGAGAGGTCTTTGTCGTCCTGCTGCACGTACTTGCGCAGCAGGTAGGCGTCGGACACCATGTCGTTGCCGATGATCAGGATTTTCACGACCAGTTTGTCAAAATAATTGACGATTTCAAACTTGAGATCATTCAGAATCCCGGTCGTCAGTTCCAGCATCCGCTTGTACGAAATGGCTTCGCCCTTGTACTTGCGATAGCGTAAATCTTCAAGCACCCGGATCTTCCTGGCCTGCTGGATCTGTCCGTACCTGGACCAGACCTCCTGGTGCAGATCGTGCAGTTCGTTGAAAATCTTGTAGTTGTCCGGGGCCAGCAGGTAGGCGTCCAGGACGCGGACCAACTGGGCGTAGTAGTCGTCCGAGTAGTCCACGATGCGGTGCATGTGCTTGGAAAGCCAGACAAAGAGCACTTTTAGCCGGTTCTCGTGGGTCTCGGTGTTTTCAATCAGCTCCTGGCGCTTGTAGTTCACCGGGATGCGGTATTCGCCGCGCACGATGTCGTTCAGGCGCAGAAGCATGTTGCGCACGTTCTGGATGATGTTCATGCCCTCGATGATCCGCCCGGTTATGGGGTGGATGATCTCCTGCCTGAGCACGGACAGGGCGCGGTCCTCGCGCACGTTGCGGGGGTTGTAGTCGTGCTGCTGGTAGGAGACCCGAAGGATGACCACGCGATTCTTGCGGTCGATGAAGAATCCCTGGTCATCGAGGACCTCGCAGAGCTCCTTCTGGTTCTCGTTGACCTGGACCAGGGCGATCTTCTCCACCTTGGGATACTTGATGGACCGCCTGGGCGTGCCCTTGGGCGGCGACATCAGCGTGGTGATGGTCCGGTCGCTCTGGCCGAGCACGCGGACGATGAACCGCTCGTGCTGGCGCAGCAGGCGGATGGCGAACATGGCCGAGGAGGTGCGCCGCTCGGACACGATGGGGAAGCCGTATAATTCCATCATGTACTGATACACGAACAACCGGTTGCACTCGTAGAGCAGGTTGTTGCCCGGCTTGAACTTGCCGATCTTGAGTCCGAACTGCTTGAGTTCGCTGTCCAGGTTGGAGGGCAGGGAGGCGTACACGCCCTGCAGGGTGAATTCCCCGGCCGAATTCAGGGCCAGGACGTGCGCCCGCTCCAGCTGCAGCAAAAAGGGCAGCATCCGGTCGTAGTCTCGGATGGTGCAGATGTCGCAGGATTCGAAATTATTCAGGAATTCATGGTGATACCGCTTGGGGAGGCGGCTCAGGAAGGTACGAATGTTGGTACCCCGGGCATTGTCCTCAACCGCGCAGGAGTCCTGTACCAGCATCTCCTCCCAGTCCGAGGGCGAGTGCAGGGCGTCGAACTGGAATATCTCCTGAAAGGAATTGAGCTGCCGCTCGAAGGCGACCATGGAGAAGCCGGGCAGGTTCTTGTGCTCGTAAAGATCGACCTCGAAGGAGGGAAGCAGCTCCCGCGCCTCCACCAGGGGGTAGTCCTGCTCTTCGAAATACGGCCTCATCAGGCAGTGCTTGATGTGCTCATAGTCGATGAACTCCTTGAGTTCCTCAAGGGTTTCAATCCTGATGCGGGATTTCTTCTTCCCTTTTCTCTTGTAGCCAGGAGCCTGGCTGAATGCTTTTTTCCACATTGAAAGCGGTTCCGGGTCGAGTCAGAGGGGGAGAGGCGTCAGAGCCTCATGTGATCATCGTATATGTCTATACCCATCCGCCATGAAATACAATGATTAGCGCATTATAATCACATCGAACAGGCTGTGGAGGTCCATCGGTCGATCAGGGGCGCCATAGCCGCTCCATTGCGAAACAATGCGCCAGAATTATTGACTCTCTGACCGCTGTTGGCTACTGTATCAGGGCTTTTGAGACACAACAGAACCGCACGTTTCCGTGACCAGAGGGGTCGTCATGAAGAAGAAGGATCAATGCCCGCGATCGAAAATCAACGAGCAATATTGTACCTGCACCTATAATTGCGACAAGCACGGCATTTGTTGCGAGTGTCTGCATTACCATCGGCAACGGGGCGAGCTGCCCGGCTGTTATTTTACCAAGGAAGAGGAAAAGACCTATAACCGGTCCGTGGAATTCTTCATCCAGCGCAGGAGCTGATCCCGCGCCAACGGAACATCCATGAGGGCGGTCGAGACCGCCCTTTTTCTTTGAGGAGCAATGCGTATGACCCGTGATTTCGATGCCGCACGCATCATGGAGGGGGTGGCCGCCATCGCGGACAGGGCCGGCGACATCGTTCGCGAAGGCGCGGCCCATGGGCATAAGGTCCGCCACAAGGGGCGCATCGATCTGGTCACCGAAACCGACCTGGCCGTGGAGGCCATGCTCAAGGACGAACTGGCCGCGCTGTTGCCCGGATCGGACTTTCTGGCCGAAGAGACGGCCAAGGACACGGAGCCCGGGGAACTGACCTGGATCATCGACCCGGTGGACGGGACCACGAATTTCGCCCACGGCCTGCCCTTCGTGGCCAATTCCATAGCCCTGTGGCGTCGCGACCGGGTGGTTCTGGGCATGGTCAACATGCCGCTCACGGGCGAGCGGTTCACCGCGGTGGCGGGGCAGGGGGCCTTCCTGAACGGAAAATCCATTGCAGTGACCGGCGAGGCGGACCTGGAGCAATGCGTGCTGGGCACGGGCTTTCCCTATGACATCGACACGCATCTCGAAGATATTCTCAAGAATCTCAGAACCCTGCTGCCCCGGACGCAGGGCATCCGGCGGGCTGGCGCGGCGGCCGTGGACCTGGCCTTCGTGGCCTGCGGGCGGCTTGACGGTTTTTACGAGCGCGCCCTGAACCCCTGGGACACGGCGGCCGGACTGCTGCTCGTCAATGAGGCGGGCGGCAGGGTGTCCGAGTACGACGCGGCCGTGCCGTACTCCTTCAAGTCGCGTTGCATCCTGGCCACCAACGGCCGGATTCACGGGGAACTGAGCGGACTGCTGACCCGGGGTTAGGCCGGGACCAGAAGGCCGGATTCCCAGAGGATGACGAGGTTGGGCGTGAGCAGCTCGCGGAATTCCTTGATCAGACAGGTCAGTTCTTCCCGCGAATAGTAGAATCCTTCGGAGACCACGTCGCTATTGGGCACCACGGGCAGGGTGTTCTTGGTCACCTCGAACAGGGAGACATGCTCGAAGCCGGTCTCCGGCCCGGCGGGCAGTTCCCGGACGAGCTGTGGATGGTCGATCTCCAGGTTCAGCTCCTCCCGTAGGGCTCGGACGGCCGCGTCAAAGGTGGATTCCCCGGCCCGGGGGTGTGTCCGGGCGGAGATGTCCCAACGGCCGGGAAAGAACATCTTGTTGGAGTTGCGTTTTTGCAGAAATATCTTTTTTTCGGGATTGAAGACGAGTACCTGCACCGAACGGTGCATCAGCAACTGCCGGTGCACGGTGCGCTTGGAGAGCACGGCCAGCGGGCGGTTGCTCCGGTCGATGACTTCGATCAGGTGATCCGTGTCGCGTTCGAGGGTGTCTTGCTGAAAGGTCATGGGCGCAGGCTCTTTTGTTTGTTGTGCAAATTCTGTATACACGTAATGTTTCAACATATCCAGCCCCATATGGCTGCGGAGGCGCGATGACGGACGAGGTGGTCGGGTTGGGGGAACCGGATATCCGGGATCTCATGGAGCTCGAAGCGTTGTGCTTTGCCTACCACTGGACCAGGGAGCAGTTCCTGCTCGGCCTGGAGGGAGAGGCGTTCAAGGTTATTGGTGTGCGCCGCGACGGCGTGCTCGCGGGGTACATGGCCTTTTCCCTCATTGCGGACGAAATGGAAATCCTCAACCTGGCCGTGCACCCCGAATACCGCAGGCAGGGACTGGGCGAGGCGTTGCTGTCCAGGAGCCTTGAGATCAGCGAGGCCAACGGCACGACCAAGAGTTTTCTGGATGTGAAGATCTCCAATGATCCGGCCTTGGCTTTGTACCGCAAGTTCGGATACAAGAAGATTGGCGTAAGAAAGAAATATTACCCGGACACCAAGGAAGACGCACTGTTGCTCCGGTACGACTTCCCACAACACGAAGCATGAGGTTTTGACGTATGCTGTTTATCGATCAGGTTGATATCGCTGGTAAAAAAATACTGTTCAGGGTGGACTTCAACGTCCCCATCGAGGACGGCGTGATCACCGACGACAACCGCATCCGGGCGGCACTGCCGACCATCCAGTACGCCCTGGACAAAGGTGCCTCGGTCATCCTCTGCGCCCATCTGGGCAAACCCAAGGGCAAAGTCGTGCCCGAACTTTCTCTGGGGCCGGTGGCCAACCGCACCGGCGAACTCCTCGGCAGGGGGGTGGCCCTGGTGCCGGGCCGCATCGGCGATCAGGCCGTGAAGATGGCCGCCGATTTAGCGCCGGGCCAGGTGATCATGCTCGACAACCTGCGCTTCAATCCCGAGGAGACCGGCAAGACCCCGGAAGAGCGGGGCGATTTCGGCAAGCTGCTGGCTTCCCTGGCCGACGTCTACGTCAATGACGCCTTTGGCGTGGCCCATCGCGAGAACGCCTCGGTGGTGGACGTGCCCCGGTTCGCCAAGGTCTGCTGCGCCGGGTTCCTGCTCAAGCGGGAGTACGAATATCTCGGCGAGGCCCTGAAGGATCCCAAGCGGCCTTACGTCTGCGTCTCCGGCGGCGCCAAGGTCTCAACCAAACTGGGAATATTGAATAATCTTCTCGGCAAGGTGGACGACATCATCATCGGCGGAGCCATGGCCAACACCTTCCTGCTGGCCCAGGGCCATGAGGTCGGCCAGTCCCTGGCGGAACCGGATTTGGTGGACGCGGCAAAAGGGATCATGGCCAAGGCCAAGTCCATGGGCTCGACCCTGCACCTGCCCGTGGACTTCCGCTATGCCAAGACGCCCAAGGCCAAGCAGGCCGAAGGGGTCTGCAAGGCGGACGCCATCCCGGCGGACGCCTTGGTCCTGGATATCGGGCCCGAGACCATCACCGACTTTGTCGCCGTGCTTGAGCGGGCCAAGACGATTGTCTGGAACGGCCCCATGGGGCTGTTCGAGACCACGGCTTTCGCCAAGGGCTCACTGGCGGTCTGCAAGGCCATCGCCGGACTGGATGACGCCCTGACCATTGTCGGCGGCGGGGACACGGATGCGGTGGTGCACATGATGCAACTCGATGATAAGTTTAGCTTTATTTCGACAGGTGGCGGTTCTTTCCTGGAATTCCTCGAAGGCAAGGAGCTTCCGGCCTTCAAAGCCTTAAAGGAGTGCATGAAATAATGAAAAAGTTGATGGCAGCCAACTGGAAGATGTACAAGACCTGGGACGAAGCCCGGGGCACGGCGGAAGAGCTGGTCGGCCTGGCCGCGGGAAAGCTCCCGGCGGACCGCGAGGTGCTCGTCTTTCCGCCCTTCACCGCACTCAAAGCCGTGGGCGACGTCTTAGGCCCGGTGGCCGGGTTCTCGGCCGGGGGCCAAGACTATTATATACAGGAGGAGGGCGCCTTCACCGGCGAGATCGCTCCGAAGATGCTCAAGGACGCGGGCGCTTCCTTCGGCCTGACCGGTCATTCCGAGCGCAGACACGTGCTCGGCGAGAACGATGAATATGTGGGGGCCAAGACCGCCTACGGGCTCAAGGAAGGGCTCAAGGTCATCCTGTGCATCGGCGAGCTCATCGAGGAGCGCAAGGCGGGCCGCGTCCATGAGGTTCTCGAGCGCCAGCTGCGGGCCGGGCTCAAGGACGTCCCGACGGACATCGACCCCGAGCGGCTGTCTGTGGCCTATGAACCTGTCTGGGCCATCGGCACCGGCGAAGTGGCCGGGCCGGCGGAAATCGTCGAGGCGCACGAGTTCACCCGGAAAATTCTTGTTTCCATCTTTTGGAAAAAAGCAAATGAAATGAGGATATTATATGGCGGCAGTGTCAAGCCGGGCAATTGCGCCGAGATTATTGCGCTTGACAACGTCGACGGAGTATTGGTAGGAGGCGCGAGCTTGCAGGGACAAAGCTTCAGCGAGATCGTACTGGCTTGATTTTGCAAGCGGAAAGAAGTTTCTAAGAAAAGGGATTAATTGTGGAAACCATAGTCATAGTCATCCATGTTTTGGCTTGCATCTTTTTGATCGGCGCTGTAATGCTTCAGTCCGGTCACGAGGGGATGGGAGTCATCTTCGGCGGCGGCAGCAGCACGATGTTCGGCAGCACCGGCGCAGGCGGCCTCCTGGTTAAGGTAACCGCTGGACTTGCAACGGTTTTCCTGATCACTTCCCTCGGATACAACATCCTGACCGGGAACAAGGTATCCACTCAGGACTCCATCATGCTGCAGCAGAATGCGCCTGCGGCGGAGACCACGGCACCGGCCGAACCGGCCAAGCCCGGAGTGACCTTCAAGGATACCGGAGACGACGCCAAGAACCAATAGGTTCAAAGCATATCGTGCCGAGGTGGTGGAATTGGTAGACACGCTGTCTTGAGGGGGCAGTGGAAGAAATTCCGTGGGGGTTCGAATCCCCCCCCCGGCACCACGAATACAAAAGGGTTGCAGCCAACAGGTTGCAACCCTTCCTCTTTTTATAAGTACTGGAGCGTCGTGAATCAGGCCTCGCACATCACGTCACGGCACCAGCCGAGGAGCATTTCAAAGGCCTGTCGTTCCGAACGGGCCTCCAGCCAGCCGGGGAAATCCATTCCCGCTTCGATAATTTCCCGCTGTGCGCCGTCCAGGTCGGCGAGCAGTTCCCGCTTGCTCGCGCGGTACTGTCCAGAATCCAGATAGTGAACCACCTGCATGAGGAAGAAGGCCGCCTTGAAGGCCTCCTTCAGGAGGGCCCGCGTGGACTCCTTGTCGGCATAGAGGTAGCTATGGGTCAGCATGTGCAGGAGGGCGGATGCGTTGATCTTCGCACCATGGCGCACGTCGTCATGGGTGATCGGCGGCAGGTAGTCATCCAGCCTGCCGAAATGGTCGGCCGTATCCTTGGCGAAGGCGAACAGTTCATGGGGCGGCCAGGCGGCGAACTCCCGGACGCCGCACAGGAAACCACATGCCTTGTGCCCCTCTGGCATAGTGTGGACCACGGCGCGGTAGGCGTCCAGGTCGTCCAGTTCCACCGTGTCGAGCAGGACCACCAGGTCAATGTCGCTCGATTCGGAAGCTTCCTCCCGCCGATAACTGCCCTGCAATCCGAGATATCGCAATCGGGTCCCGAACGCCTCCCGTAATTTGGAAAGGATCTCGGACACCCAGGTTTGAGCTTCAATCATATAGTGCTCCTTGTGGGTTGAGTGCAGCGAAGGTGTATCAGTCGCCGCAGCCTGACGCCAGCCAAACATGGCACTGCTTGCCGTCTTGCGGCCATTGTGAGGGCGACGTCGAGAGGACTCAAACCAAAGGCCTTTCGAGAAGGATTTCATCGAGTTGAAGCCCCCAAGACAGGGCGGGTGGAACGCTTCCTGCTTGTAAAGGCAAGCCGTTGTCATAGCTCGGCTTTTAACCTGTTTTAATAATTGGCTAACTCGGCAAATGGATTCGGGCGTCGGAGACCGGTTTCCCTAGCAGAACCAGGTTCATGTTGCAAAAGGCAACAACCGGGATGGGGCGGATCATCGCCAGCATGTCGCAAACAACCGCCTGACGGGATCAGGCCCAAGCCACAGGTACACCATGACAGCCATTACAATATTCAACGGATGTTTTTGCGATGCTCGGCCTGTGGTCGAGCGTGTGGCGGAAATCACTGGGTATCACTTGGTTGAAGACCGAGAGATCATTGCCGATGCCGCTTGGCTCTCCGGCCTGAACAAGGCGATGATCGCCGGGATATTCAGCGCGGAAGGGGGCGATTTCGGCATGAGCGGGCCGGACCGGAATCAGGTTGTCAGTTGGCTGCGGTACGCCGTGGCCCGCAAGCTGTCCGCCGAGAAGAATCTGGTGCTGTGGGGAATTACGGCATTGCTGGCCCCTCGGGATTGCACGAGCATCCTGAGCGTATGCCTGGTCAACGAGACCAACGACCGCCTGTGGACGGCCTGCCGGGACGGCGAGCGCACCGAGTCCGAGGCGCGAGAGGTCATGGCTGCGGACGACCGGATGCGCGGAGAGTGGGTCGTCGGCGTTACGGATTGCAACGATCCGTGGTCCGAAACCTTGTATGACATGATCGTTCCGGTGGGCGCTCTCGGTGCCAGGCAGAGCGCTTATCTTGTCGTCGAGCAGTTGGCCAAAGCCGTGGTCCGGGATACGGCGGCCAGCCGTGCGCGCATGGAAGACTTTCGGTTGGCGGCCAAGGTGCAGGCGGAACTGGCGCGCCACGGGCACGACGTGGCCGTGTCCGCGCAGGGCGGGACCTTGACCCTGAGCCTGGAGAGTCATGACTCGACCCTGAAGAACGGTACCCGCTGTCTGTTCGACGAAGTCTCCGAGTTCAGAGGGGTCCGGGGCGTGGAGATCGGCACGGGCCAGCGCTACAACCCCAACGATGTTTTTCAGCGGGCGGCTCTTGTTCGCCCGTATCGTGGCGAAGAGGCACTGGAAGACGCGGCATGCACATCGGCATGTGGCGAGGATGCCGTCTTGGCCGAAACCATCCGTGCCCATCTTCCCTATGAAAACTGGGCCGTGTCCGTATTTGTCAGGGACGGTTTCGTCTCTCTGGCCGTCAACGATCATGGCAAGTTGCTGGAGCGCATGGCCCGGCGCGTCTGCGGACTGGCCACGGGCATCGACGGTGTTTCGAGCGTCGAATTCGGCGTCGGCCGGGAATATCACCAGGGCGCTGCCTGCGCTCGAATCCGCCGGGAACGGTGCCTGGCCGTGCTCGAGGACGACAAGCGCAAGTTTGTCCCGACCCTTTCCCCGCGTCTGCGTCATGGCGGCGAAGCGCGTTCCTTTGCCCTGTACGACGGGAAGAGCGCGTTCTACACCATGGACGAACACGAGCCCGAGGTGGTCCTGCTCGACATGCCGGTCTCGGCCGGAACCGACGTGTTGCGGCAGTTCAAGCTGGATCACCCGGAAACCGAGGTCCTGGTTCTGGCCGACCGGGCGGCAGAGCAGGATCGAGAGGCGTGCATGAACCTGGGGGCCTTTGCCTGCCTGAACAAGCCGGTGAATACCGCCGCCCTGAGCGAGACCATCCGGGCCGCCTGTGAAAAGTCCCGGTCGATTTCCTGTCCGTGACCCGAGCGGCCATCATTGAAACCACGTGGAAATAACTGGCCTTTGTATCATCGTGGGAGTAGCTTCCGCTCCTCCGTCGGGCTGCCTGCGGTCCAGTGGACGATAGAGGGGGCGCATGGCGGGCCGGAACGGGAAACGCGTTTTGATCGAATCGATTCGAATTGTTTTCAAAGGATAAGAGTGTGAAAGTCTTAAACTATGATTTCAAGCATCTCCGTGGAGATGTCTGCGGAGGATTGACGGCCGGTATCGTTGCACTGCCCCTTGCCCTGGCCTTTGGAGTGGCCTCGGGCGCCGGCGCGGCGGCGGGCCTTTACGGGGCCATCGCGCTGGGCCTGTTCGCCGCCGTGTTCGGCGGCACCCGAACCCAGATATCCGGCCCCACCGGCCCCATGACCATCGTGGCCGCCTCGGCCGTGGCCGCATTCCCCGGCCATCCGCAGTACATCATCGCCGTGTTCCTGATCGCGGGCTTTGGCCAGATCGTGCTCGGTTCGGCCCGCCTTGGGACCTTTGTGCGGTTTATCCCGTATCCCGTGGTGTCCGGATTCATGAACGGCATCGGCGTGATCATCATTCTGCTCCAGTTGGAGCCGCTCCTCGGCCTGCCTTCGGTCAGCTCGCCCATGGTCGCCCTGCTGGGACTGGGCACCGCCCTGGGGCACATCCAGATGCAGTCGCTCATGCTCGGCGGGCTGACCATCGCCATCGTCTTCCTGGTTCCCGCCCGGATCACCCGCGTGGTCCCGTCCCCGCTCATCGCCCTGCTGGTCGGCACGGTCATCGCATGGGAAGGACATTTCGACGTGGCCATGATCGGCTCCATCCCGTCCGTCTTGCCCCATCCGACCATGCCGGACTTCGAGGCTTCGCAGATGGGACGGATCATCGGTCTCGGCCTGGCCCTGTCCGTGCTGGGCACCATCGACTCCCTGCTGACCTCGGTGGTGGCGGATTCCCTGACCCGCAAGAAGCACGATTCCAACCGCGAGCTCATCGGGCAGGGGATCGGCAACATGGTCTCGGCCATCCTGGGCGGCCTGCCCGGCGCGGGCGCGACCATGCGCACCGTCGTGAATATCAAGGCAGGTGGCGCCACGCGGGTTTCGGGCGTGATCCACGCCGCGCTGCTCCTGGCCATCCTGCTGGGGCTGGGCCCCCTGGCGTCCCACATCCCCATGGCCGTGCTCGCGGGCATCCTGGTCAAGGTGGGCGTGGACATCATCGACTACCGCCTGCTCTCCCTGGTAAAGCGTGCGCCGCGCACCGACCTGCTTGTCATGATCGTGGTCTTCGGGGTCACGGTCTTCATCGACCTGATTGTGGCCGTGGGCGTGGGCGTCACCCTGGCCGCCGCCATGGTCGCTGTGCGCACCGCCCGCCAATGCAGTGTGTCCGTCTCGGAAGTGGAGGGCCGCCCCCAGGACAGCCTGGCCGAGGACGCCATTCAGCGGGAGACGGATTACGGTATCCAGGTGGTGACCATCCGCGGCCCGTTCTTCTTCGGCACCACGGCCAACATGCAGGACAAGTTCTCCTCCATGCTCGGCACCCGGGTCCTGGTGGTCAACTGCCTGGACGTGCCGTTTATGGATATTTCAGCGGTCTTCGCCCTGGGCGAGATCATCGAGAAGCTCCAGGCGGCCAGGATCTCCGTGCTGCTGGCGGTGACCACCGAGCAGCGCGAGAGCCTGCAGAAGCTGGGCATGGACAAGCTCCTTTCTCCCGACGCCTACTATGCGAGTCACGAAGCGGTTCTGGCCGCAGCGCGCAAGCTTCTGGCGGGGCGCAACCGTCCGGAAAACCTGATCCCGAGGGTCAGCGGAGCGGCCACCTAGGCCTTTGTCCCGAACCTTGGGCAATCACGAGAGGGTTGCGGTCATCCGACCGTAACCCTTTTGTTTTTGCGGAGCATGATCGCCTGGAGATCAGGCCGGACCAGTTCAGCGCAAGGTCAGGTGGAGCAGGGGGAAGGGGTTGCCCTGGCCGTCCAGGGGAGAGCGGTCCACGACCTTGAAACCGAAGTGCTCGTAGAATCCCAGGGCTTGCGGATTTTGCTCGTTGACGTCCACCCTGGTCACGCCGAGATGGTCCACGGCATGGCGGCATAGGGCCGTACCGATACCCCGGCCCCGGCTGTCAGGCGCAACGAAGAGCATTTCCAGGTTGCCGTGGGCAACACCGCAGAATCCGACGATTTTTTCCTCATCGTTCCGAACGCAGCACAGTTCCACCGCATCGAAATACTGGCCCAGGATCAACGGCCGCAGGGATAAAATGTCCTCTTCGGTCAGAAAATGATGGGTCGCGCGGACAGAGCGCTCCCAGACCAGGAGCAGTTCGGGGTAATCCCGTTTCCGGGCCTTTTCAATGTACATGCGTAAGACATAGCCGTTTTGGGAAGGTCCGGCAATCGGTCGACGATGCGGAAAGGGGGAAAGAGTATCGGGCTGTCGAAACATAGCAGGCTTTGTGTTGCCGGTAATAGTTTGTGATGACTTGTTTGATATGCCCGTTTTCCTGGCGGTGGAAACTGGCGGTCACAGGAGGTGGCGCAGGACGACCAGGGAGCCGACGCCCGCGACCAGGGACAGGGGCATGTTGCGGAAGCGCAGGGCCACAAGCAGAGTGATGCCCGAGGCCACGGCCTCGGCCGTGCCCACGGCAAAGACCAGCGGTGCGAGCAACGCGGCCAGGATGGAGCCCGGAAGGCGGGACAGGCACGCCTCCACCCGCTGGTTCCCCTGGACCAGGCGCACCAGCCAGGGCCCGCTGATGCGGGTCAGGTAGGTCACGGCGGCCATGCCGAGAATGGCGATCAGGCTATCTATCCGCATTGTTCCCCCACAGGCCGGTCAGGCTGCCGGCCAGGCCGCCGATCACGATATACCACTTGCCGGGCAGAAAATGGTCGACAAGCAGGGCGGTTACGGCGGCCACGACCCAGGGCGGGATGTCCCCTTTGCCTTTCCACAATCCGGCCAGCAGCGAGAGGAACACGGCGGTGAAGGCGAAGTCCAGGCCGAACGCTTCTGGGGCCGGGATGACGGCCCCGGCCAACCTGCCGGTGATCGTCGCCGCCATCCAGGCGGCCCAGATGAGCAACCCGCTGCCCAGGAGGAAACCCAGGTCGGATTTGCCCCGGCTCACGGCCCCATAGGTCATGGCCCAGCTCTCGTCCGACAGCAGAAACAGCAGGGGGAGGGTGGACCGGGAGGGCAGCCCGCGCATCCAGGGCGTCAGGGAGGCGCTCATGAGCACGTGGCGCAGGTTGACGACGCATGTGGTGAAGACCAGGGCTGTTACAGGCAGCGGATGGGACCACATGTCCAGAGACACGAACTGGGACGAGCCGGCGAAGATCAGGCCGCTGGACAGCACGGATTCGGCCAGAGTCAGCCCGGCCTGGCGGGTGAGCAGGCCGTAGACCATGCCGTAGGCGAAAACGCTGAAGGCCACCGGCAGGGTGCGCAGGGCACCCTGCCGGGCGGATTCCAATGTCAGTCGGGCGTCCACGGCTTAGAACGGGTAGACGAGCGTGCTTTTGTCCTCGTCCTTTTCCGTGCCCATCTTCTTGTCGATGGCGTCGATGCGCGCCTGGGCGGCCACGCGCTGTTCCTTGCGGGAGGCGTTGCGGACCACGGTGCCGAGCAGCCGCTTGGCGGTCTCGTACTTGCCGCGCTTTTCGTAGATCAGCGAGGCGCGGTACATGGCGGTCAGGCACCAAATGTTTTCCTGGGGATACTGCCACGCCAACTTAAGGTAATAATCCAACGCCTTGTCAGGATTGCGCATGGCCTGTTCGCCCTCGCCGAGCCAGAACAGGGTCTCGGCCTGCAGGGCCGTGGTCATGGTCGACCTGGCATCCCACATGGCCAGCAGTTCCTTTTGTGCGGTTTCGTACTCACGGCGCTGCTGGTAGAGCAAGGCCATACGCAGCCGTGTCATCACCGGGACGGGTTCGCCGGTCTTGGTCATTTCCTGATAGGTTTCGAGAGCCTGTCCCTGATGCCCGGCCTCGAGCTCCAGGCGGGTCTTGATGTCCAGCCAGGCCGTGCGCAGTTCGGGCGGCAGGGCGGGTTCGTCGATGCGGTTCAGGTAAAAGGCCCCGAGTTGCAGGTCCTTGGCCCTGACCGCGTCGTCGGCCAGGTAGATCAGGCTGCGGATGCCGAAGGAGGAATCGTCGAATAGGTAGGCGGCGCGCTTGGCCAGCTCCGGAGACGGCTTGGCCTCGAAACGTTGCTGCCAGTAGGCCAGGAGGAGCAGGCGGTCCAGGGGATACTGTCCGGCGGACAGGTCTTTCAATTTGTCGGCCGGTGCGGCGGTCCAGAAGGGGGCCTCGGTCTCGGGATGGACGTTCTCGCCGGCGGCTCCGGAAAGGGCGGCCAGAACCGGGTACAGGGCAAAGGCCTGGGCCGGTTTCTCGGGCAGCACGTTGTTCAAGCTCTCCTTGAAGGATAGTATGCCAGCCAACCTCAGGCAGATGGGAAGCGTCCTCTTATCTATTGAATTCCAAGTGGTTGTCGAAACCTGCTCATTGCCGCCCGAAAGGGCCAGGGCCAGTTTGAAGTTGCGCAGCAAAGTCGCGGTCTGCTCGGAGATGAGCATGGAGCCGAGTTCGTTGTCGATGGCCTTTTCCGCTTCTTCCGGGGCCATGGTCAGGATGTTGTTGCGGAACTTGGTCCAAGCGGCGGAGTCCGGATTGCCCAGGAACCACTCGCTGCGGGACTTGGAATAGGGGGCCAGAACATTGCCCGCCCAGAAGGCGTGCGCCTTGAGGTAGTTGCCTTGAAGAAGTACTTCAAGTGTTCCCGGTGTGTTGCCGCTACTCAGGAAGGACAGCGCCGATGCCCAGAAGGTGCGTACCGTCTCGTTGGAAACCTGGGATATGTAGCTTGCGGCCTCTTCGAATTTTTCCAGGGAAACCGATGCCATGGCCCGGGCGATCAGCTGCGTGTCCGCAGGCTGCACCAGTGGCGCGGCAGGCGTTTCTCCGGACCCGTTGGCCGAAGGGGGCCCGGCAGGCAACGACTGGGGATTCATGAGGAAATTGACCTTGTTCCAGAAGTCGTTGTTCCACACTTTGCGACCCACGCTCAGGATCATGTCCAATGCTTCCTTCTGTGAGTCCCGGGAAAGGGTGTGGTTGGCCAGGTAGGACCAGTACATCTTGAGCCAGACGTCGTGCCAGATCGATTCCAAGGCGGATTCTTCCTTGAAACGGGCGCGGATCTGGTCGTCCGACAGGAACTTGGTGGCCTGGGTATACCAGAGCACGGCCTTTGTCAGGTCACCGAGCCCCCGGTGGGCCTGGCCGCCCAGCCACAGGCGGTCGGCCTCGTCCTTGCCGGTGAAAGCCGGGGTCATCTCAATGATTTCAAGTGCTTTCTCGGGAGAATTGAGATTCAGATAGACTTGAGCGCGCTTGAGCACGGCCTCGGGAGTGTCCACGGCGGACTCGTGGGCATATTCCTTTTCCAGGCGGTCCCAGGCGCGGTAGTGCTCAAGCCATTCCTGAAAGGACTGTTTTTCCGCGGCAAGGGCGGGGGTCAATCCGGCCAGGGCCATAAAAACCGTCAGAAGCGAAAATGCGATGCGTGATTTCATTTTTCCTCAAAATCAGCCGTAGCGGCCCTTTTGTCTGTTTGTGATGGGGCATCCTTATCAGCAGCAAAAAAAATGCTCAATGGGAAGCATGTCCGTTTCCTTGATCCGGACATTCATTCGCGTCCAGGAAATCAGCGAGCTGCAAAAACGGGAAGGGCAAATCCTCACGGTGACGATCAGCCCGTTTTCGCTTCTCGTTGTTAAAAGTTTACATAATTTACATTATGAGACAATTATATAACCATCTGGAAACTTGCATAAATTTCTTCATGCTGTTTGGCCTTGTCGATTCAGTCGTCGCTTACGATGGCTTCCCGATGACTCGTTCCGCGCATGGGCGACGACAAATCGTCTGTGCCGCATTTTTGGTGCTTTGCTGAATTGGACTTCGTCTTGGGATACCAAATGGCTCACGCTCGAAATTTGGGCGAAAAAAAGGCCCTGGGTCGGGCCTTTGAATCGGTCATGTGGCGGTTAAGCCTATTCTTCGTCTTTTTGCGGGGCCGAGGCGCCGATCCGCTTCAGGTATTTGTCCCGGCATTCGTAGGAACAGAACACATGGACCTTGTCCCCTTCCCGGACGCGGATGTCACCGTCCTTGTCGACGTAGGTGCCGCACGACGGGTCCTTGACCATTTCGCCTGAGGCCACCTTCTGCTTGAAGGATTTGTCGTTTTGCATGTCCTTCTTGCGCTTGTCGCCCATGAAGAGCTTGTAGACCAGAAACAGTGCCGCGGCGATGACCAGGAATTTAAGCATGGGGAGCCTCGTTGTTTGGTTTTATCAGGAGTCCTGCCAGAGCTTGCGCCCTTCCTGCCGGTAGTCGATGGCGGCCAGGGCCTCGTCCACGGTGGTTCCGTCCGGGAAAACGAAATCCGGGGCGATCTCCTTGAGCGGCACGAGCACGAACGCCCTGTCCTTGGCGCGCGGATGCGGTAAGGTCAAGAAATCCATGTCCATGACCGTGTCGCCCCAGGCGATGATGTCCATGTCCAGGGGCCTGGGGCCGCCGGGTACGGCCCGGGTCCGGCCCATCTTGGCTTCAATGGCCGTGCAAGTGGACAGGAAACCGGGCGGCGACCAAATCTCGGCGTCGATCTCAAGCTCGATGATCTGGTTGGTGAACCACGGCTGATCCTGGACCTCTCCCTGGGGCTCGGTCTCGTAGTAGTCCGAGACCTTTTTCAGGCGTATGTCGTCGCCGTAGTCCTCGAGCAGGACCAGGGCCTCATGCAGATTGTCTTCAGTGTCCCCCACGTTCGAGCCGAGGCTCACGTAGCAGGTCACAGTTTCGAAATTCTGGATACGGCCTCCTCGAGCTTGTCGTTGTGCACGGTCAGGGAGATGCGGAAGTACCCTTCCCCGGGGGTGCCGAAACCGTTGCCCGGAGTCAGGACCACGCCGGTCTTCATGAGCACGTTGGTCACGAAATCCGCGGACTTGTACCCTTCCGGCACGTTGCACCACAGGTAGAAGGAGGCGTCCGGCACGCGATGCTTGATGCCGATTTTGGTCAGGGCCGCGCTGACCACGTCGCGACGCTCCTTGTAGATGGCCCGGAAACCCTCGGCAAAGGGCTCGCCCTGTCTCAGGGCGGCGATGCCGGCTTCCTGGACGGCCTGAAAGATGCCGGAGTCCACGTTTTCCTTGATCTTGCCCAGGCCCGCGATGAGGCTCTTGTTGCCGACGGCCATGCCGATGCGCCAGCCGGTCATGTTGTAGGTCTTGGACAGGGAATGGAACTCGATGCAGACGTCTTTGGCGCCCTCGCACTCCATAATGGAAATGGGCTTGTTGTCCGGATCGTAGTAGATTTCGGTGTAGGCCGCGTCGGAGATGACGATTACGTTGAATTCCTTGGCTTTTTCGATGAGCTTCTCATAGAACGGCTTGGTCGCCGTGGCTGCGGTCGGATTGTTCGGATAGCAGACGAAGATCATCTTGGCCTTGGCCCAGGTCTCGTCGGAGATGGCGTCCAGGTCCACCAGGAAGTCGTTCTCCTCGAGCAGCGGCAAATACTCCACCCTGCCCCCGGCGAACTCGGTGGCGACGCCGTAGACCGGGTAGTTCGGCGTGGCCACCAGGACCGTGTCGCCGGGGTTGACGTAGGCCAGCGGGAAGTGGGCGATGCCCTCCTTGGAGCCGATCAGGCTGACCACCTCGGTCTCGGGGTCGAGGTCCGCGTTGAAGCGCTCCTTGTACCAGTCGGCCACGGCCTGGCGGTAGGCCAGCATGCCGACGTAGTCCGGATAACGATGGTTCTTGGGCTTCCTGGCGCTCTCGTACAGCGCCTCGATGATGAATTCGGGGGTGGGCAGGTCGGGGTCGCCGATACCCAGGCTGATGATATCCATGCCCTTTTTGGCGACTTCGGCCTTGGCCTTGTCGATGGCGGCGAAAAGATACGGAGGCAGCGCCGACAGACGGTCGGCCAACTTGAATTCAGACATGTACGGTCTCTCCTTGAATCCGATATTGAAGCACTTTCATAATGGGGGCATGACCCTGTGTCAATGCGAACCATTGCGCTTTGACCCTCACCTTGTTAGCAAGGATGGAGGCAGCCGTGCTCGGTTTCCATGCAGTGTGGCAGATACCCTTTTCCCGTGGATATTATCCAATACTTTAATAGTATCAAACCGGTCCGGCAGTGATCATGGCGCGCCCAGACAAAGAAAAAAACATCAATGAGTACAGCCACCCGTGGGTGGACAGGTATCTTGAGCACCTGCTGATCGAAAAGGGGTTGTCCGAGAACAGCCTGACCGGCTACGCCAACGACCTGGGGTCCCTGCTCGCCTTCCTGGAGGACAAGTCCTTCGCCCTGAAGGATCTGACGGACAGAACCCTGTTCCTCTACCTGACCCATCTGCGGGCGCGAGGCCTGAAGAGCCGTTCCCTGGCCCGGCACCTCTCCTCCCTGCGCGGGTTCTTCGCCTTCGCCGTGGGCGAGAAATGGTACAGGGAAGACCCGGGCCAGCTTCTGGAAAACCCCAAGCTGCCGCGCAAGCTCCCGGAATTTCTCAGCCGCGAGGAGATTTCCCGCATCCTCGCCCTGCCCGACACCTCCACCCCGCTCGGCATGCGCGACAAGGTCATGCTGGAGCTGCTCTACGCGGCGGGGCTGCGCGTCTCCGAACTGATCGGCATGAAGGTCCTGGACTACGATCCGCAGGTGGGCATGCTCAAGGTCTTCGGCAAGGGATCCAAGGACCGGCTCATTCCCATCCACTACACGGCCCAGGATTTCCTCAACCGCTATCTTGAGTTCACCCGCCCCGGCTTCAAGCCGCGCGAGGACTTCATGTTTCTGAACCGATCGGGCAAGGGGCTGACCCGCCAGGGCGTGTGGAAGCTGATCAAGAAATACGCCGAGGCCGCCGGGATAAAGCGGTCCATCTCGCCGCACACCTTCCGCCACTCCTTCGCCACCCACCTGCTGGAGGGCGGCGCGGACCTGCGCACCGTGCAGATCCTTCTGGGCCACGCGGACATCAGCGCCACCGAGATATACACCCACGTCGAGGCCAACCGGCTCAAGACCCTGCACCGGAAGTTCCACCCGCGATCATCCATGTGATCATCTCAACAACGCAGAATACAAAATGAAAAATAAGCAGGAAAAGATACAGGCTCCGACCGTGATCACGGCCCACGCCAACGCGGACTTCGACGCCTTGGGGGCCATGGTCGCGGCCAGCAAGCTCTATCCGGGCGCGGTGCTCATCTTCCCGGGCAGCCAGGAATCCAGCCTGCGTAACTTCTTCATCGAGAGCACAACCTATCTCTTCAATTTCAAGGCCTTCAAGGACATCGAGCCCGAGTCCGTGAAGCTGCTGGTGGTCGTGGACACCCGCCAGCGGTCGCGCATTCCCCACGTCCGCTCCGTGCTGGACAACGAGGGGCTGCGCATCCACCTCTACGACCACCACCCGGACAGCGAAGAGGACCTGCCCGCCGAGAAGAGCGTGGTCCGCGAGTGGGGCTCCACCACGACCATCATCACGCACGAGATCATGGCGCGCGGCCTGACCCTGAATACGGAAGAGGCCACCCTGCTCGGCATCGGCATCTACGAGGACACCGGCTCCTTCGGCTTCAACACCACCACGCCCCGGGATTTCGAGGCCGCGGGCTGGCTCAAGTCCCAGGGCATGGACATCGAGGTCATCACCGACCTGCTGTCCCACGAACTGTCCGCCGAACAGGTCACCTATCTCGGCGAATTATTCAAGAACGCCAAGACCTACGACATTCACGGCGTGGACGTGGTTATCACCGAGATGTCCACGGACAAGTTCGTGCCCGACTTCGCCCTGCTGGTCCACAAGCTCATGGACATGGAAAAGATCAAGGTGGTCTTCGCCCTGGGACGCATGGCCGACCGCATCCACCTGGTGGCCCGGTCCAAGAACCCGGACGTCAACGTGGGCCGCATCTGTTCGTCCCTGGGCGGCGGCGGGCACGACGCGGCGGCCTCGGCCACGGTCAAGGACCGCACCCTGGCCGAGGTGCGCGACGACCTGTTCGCCCTGTTCTACTCCCAGATCAATCCGCAGATCGTGGTAGAATCCCTCATGTCCCGGCCGCCCGTGGTCATCGAGGGCGACAAGACCATGGCCGACGCCCTGGAACTGATGAGCCGCTACGGGCTCAAGGACGTGCCCGTGGTGGAAAGGGACAGCATGCGCTGCATCGGCATCATCGGCCAGCAGATCGCGGACAAGGCCGTCTCCCACCACCTGGACGGCGTGGGGTTGAGCGAATACATGACCAGAACGTTCGAGACCGTGGAGGCCAAGACCGATCTCTACCGGGTCATGGAGATCATCCTGAGCAACCGCCAGCGCATGCTGCCCGTGGTGGAAAACGGCGACTTGGTCGGTGTCATCACCCGCACGGACCTCATGAACATGCTCATCGAGGAGCCCGCGCGCATCCCGGATTCGCTCATGCCGGACCACCGCAGGGAGCGGAACATCGCGGCCCAGGTCAAGAACCGGCTGCCCCAGCGAATGCTCGATCTGCTCAAGGAAGCGGGCGAACTGGGTGCGGAGATCGGCTGGGAGGTCTACGCCGTGGGCGGCTTCGTGCGCGACATCCTGCTGGGTCGGCCCAACCTGGACCTGGACCTGGTGGTCGAGGGCGACGGCATCACCTTTGCCAAGCGGTTCGCGGCCAAGCTCGGGGGCCGGGTCAAGGCGCACTCCAAGTTCAAGACCGCCGTGGTCATCCTGGACGACGGCCAGCGGGTGGACGTGGCCACGGCCCGGCTGGAATATTACGAATACCCTGCCGCCCTGCCCACGGTTGAGCTCTCGTCCATCAAGATGGACCTGTACCGCCGCGATTTCACGGTCAACGCCCTGGCCCTGCGCATCAATCCGGGCCGCTACGGCCAGTTGGTGGACTTTTTCGGGGCCGAGCGGGACATCCGCAACCGGACCATCCGCGTGCTCCATTCCCTGAGCTTCGTGGAGGACCCCACCCGTATCCTGAGGGCCATCCGTTTCGAGCGGCGCTTCGACTTCCAGATCGGCGGCCAGACCATGCGGCTGATCAAAAATGCGCTCGGCCTCAAGCTGTTCAGCAAGCTCTCCGGGACCCGGGTCATGCACGAGTTGCAGTCGATCATGAACGAGGGCGACCCGCTGGCCTGTCTGCTGCGCATGCAGGAACTGGGCATCATGGAGGCCATCCACCCCCTGCTTTCCCTGGACAGGGAGCGGATTCAGATCCTGACCGAGCTGGTCAAGGTCCACAACTGGTACAAGCTCCTCTACCTGGACCCGGCCGTGGTCCCGTGGAAACTCTACATCCTGGGCATGACCGCGGGCATCAAGCGGGACGAGATCGGCCAGGTGACCGGGCGACTCCATTTCACCCAAAAGGAGGAGCGGGACTTCCTCCATCTGCGTGACATGATCGGCGAGGCGCTGATGAAGCTCATGGGCTGGAAGGAGGGGCATTCGCGCCTGAGCCGGCTGTACAAGATCCTCCATCCCATCCCGGTGGAGGGCATCCTGTTCCTCATGGCGCGCAGCCGCAAGGAATACATCCGGCGCAATATTTCCCAATACCTCGCGCGGTTGCAGTATGTCGACATCGAGGTCAACGGCAAGGATCTCAAGAATATCGGCATCGAACCCGGACCGATCTACACGACCATTCTGGACAGGCTGATGACCGCCAAGATCGACGGCCGGGCCGAAACCCGCCACGACCAATTGAATCTGGCGAAAAAATTGAATAAGGAATTGTCGGCGAGTCTTGAGAGCGAGAACGGAGACTAGACGCTTTCCCCTCTTGCCCTCGGCTGGCAAGCCGTGTAGAAAATCAAGATGTTGGTAAGTATGCGCGGACCTGTTCGACCTCGGGCCGAAACGCCGCGACCGGCTTGAACTGTAACTGGAAGTGGATCATGGATGTCTTGTGGGCGCCCTGGCGTCTTGAATATATTCTCGGACCCAAACCCGAGGAGTGCGTATTCTGTATTCCCGAGGGCACGGACGAGGACGAGGAGCGGTGCATTCTCGCCCGTGGCGAGCATTGTTTCGTGATCATGAACAAGTTCCCGTACAACAACGGGCACCTCATGGTCACCCCCTACCGTCATGTGAGCAACCTGACGGATTTGACTTTGGAAGAGTCCAACGACTGCATGTTGTGGATCAGGCGGAGCGTCCAGGTGTTGGAAGACGCCTTCACCCCCCACGGGATCAACATGGGACTCAATCTGGGCGAGGCGGCCGGCTCCGGCATCGCCCAGCACATGCATTTTCAGATTGTTCCCCGCTGGAACGGGGACGCTTCGTTTATGGCCGTCTTCGGCGAGACCACGGTCATCCCCGAACACCTGTCCTCAACCTACAGCCGCCTCAAGCCGCTGTTCGATGCAATCACCGCTTAAGGAGAACCGCATGCGTTTTATCAAGGTCCTGTTTCTGTTAGCGCTTTTCGTCTTTTCCATCTTTTTCTTCAGCCAGAACAACGATGTCCTGCTGCAGGAACTGACGCTGATCCTCGATATTCCCTATGTGGCCACCCTGCACTCCATTCCCCTGCCCTTCGGCTTCCTGATCCTGCTCGCCTTCGTGGCCGGCTCGCTGCTGACCCTGATCTATTTCGCGGTGGACAAGTTCCGCGGCGCCTCCAAGCTCAAGGAATGCCGCACCCGCATGGCCAGCCTGGAGCAGGAGCTCAATTCCCTGCGCAACATGCCTATCAGCGAGGAGCCCTCCTACGCCTCCACCGAAACCACTAAGGAAGAGGACGCCCTCTAGGCGGCACTTCATGGGCTGGAACATCTTCAACCGCAAAAAGGCGCAAGGCGCCCTCCTGGACCGGGTCCGTATGTCGGGCAACGGCGAGTCTCCCCCTGTGCAGGACACCCGCGCGGCCATCGAGGAACTCAGCAAGGTCGTCCAGAACGACCCCGAAGCGGTTGAAATCTACCTCGCGCTCGGCAGCCTGTACCGTTCACAGGGCGAGATCGAGCGCGCCATCCAGATCAGAAACAGCCTTATCGTCAGGCCGGGGCTGGACCGCGAGTTCAAGGCCCGCGCCTGGTTCGAACTGGGCCGGGACTTCCGTCGCGCCGGGTTCCTGGACCGGGCGGAAAAGGCCTTTCACGAGGCTCGCTCCCTGGGGCAGGACCCCATCTCCATCCACCGGGAGATGGCCCGGCTCACGGCCGAGCGCGGTGACTTCGAGAAGGCCGCCGAATCCTACGGCCAGCTCGACCTGCCCCTGCCCCAGGCGCACTATCTGGTCCGCCTGGCCAAGGACCGTTTCGCCGAGGGCAACGTTTCCCAGGGCAACCGCGCCCTGCGTCACGCCATCCGGGCCTATCCCGGTTCGGTGGAGGCCTGGCTCGAGCAGATGACCCAGGCCTACAAGGCGGGCAATGCTGGCAAGGTCGGCGACGTCCTGGCCCAGGCCCTGGAACGTCTGGCCCCGGAACTGCGCTTCGTCCTGTTCGAAGGGCTGTTGTTGGCCCTCGATCAGGCGGAAAAGGCCCGGGTCAACTCCTTCGGCGAGGAAACCGAGTGGTCCAGGGCGTGCCCGGACGAGAAGGTGGTCGAGGCGGTGGTGCCCGTCATCGAGACCCAGGAGCCGGACGTTCTGCTGCTCTATTACGGTGCCATGCTCCTGCTGCGGGTCGAGGACACGGACAACGCCCGGTCCTGGTGCGAGAAGGCGCTCATGCTCAACGCCGATTTCTGGCAGGCCCGCCTGGAGCTTTTCGACCTCTCCAGGGCCGACCAGACGCTGACGCCCTTTTTCAAGGAGCAGCTTTCCTTTTTCCTCGGCCGGGCCCGGCGGGTCCGGCGATTCTTCTGCCGCCACTGCGGCCTGAAGCGCGACCAGGTATTCTTCAACTGTCCGCGCTGCCACAGCTGGCATTCCATTGCCTTTCGAACCGACATCACCGAATAAAGACAGCGCATCAACTATCTCGTGGCACAAAGAAAACTGACTCCCATGCTCGAGCAGTACCTCCGCTTCAAGGAGGAGAATCCGGGCTGCCTGCTGTTCTTCCGCATGGGCGACTTCTACGAATTGTTTTTCGAGGACGCTGAGGTCGTGTCCCGGGCGGTCCAGATCGCCCTGACCAGCCGCAACCCCAACGACGAGAACCCCATTCCCATGTGCGGCATGCCCCACCATTCGGTGGAGCCGTACCTGAGCCAGTTGCTCGACAAGGGTTACAAGATCGCCATCTGCGATCAGATCGAAGACCCCAAGGAAGCCAAGGGGCTGGTCAAGCGCGACGTGACCCGCGTACTCACGCCCGGCACCGTGGTCGAGGATTCCAACCTCAAGTCCAAGGCCAACAACTACCTGGGCGCGTTCTACTGGGACAGCGCCAAGGACGCGGGGGGCATCGCCTGGTTGGACTTCTCCACGGGCCAGTGGTCCGGGCTGTACAGCCGCAAGGAGCCCGAGCTGTGGCAGTGGATGGTCAAGATCAACCCGAGCGAACTGCTCCTGCCCCAGGGCGTCAAGGTCCCGCCCCAGTTCGGCGACTTGGCGGGACAGGTCACGGGCGTGGCCCCGGGCACCTTCTTCGACCTGGCCGGGGCGCGCAACCGCATCCTCGAGGCCCAGCACGCGGTCGACCTGGACAGCCTCGGCCTGGCGGGCAAGAACGAACTGGTCCGGGCCTGCGGCGCCCTGCTCACCTACCTGGACCAGACCCAGAAGGGCGAGTTCGGCCACCTGGGCGAGTTCAAGCCGCTGAACCTCGGCAAGCATCTGCTGCTGGACGAGGTCACCGAGCGCAATCTCGAAATTTTTCGGCGGCTTGACGGCCGGACCGGGCTCGGTACCCTGTGGCAGGTCATGGATCGGACCATGACGCCCATGGGCGGCCGCCTGCTCGAGGCCCGTCTGCGCCAGCCGTGGCGCAACCTCGCGCCCATCGAGAAGACCCAGGAGTGCGTGGCCTTCCTGTTCGAGCGCGACCGGCTGCGCGCCGACATCCGTCACGGCCTGGATTCGGTCTATGACCTGGAACGGTTGTCCACGCGCATCTTCCTGGGCCGGGCCAACCCCAAGGATTTCATCGCCCTGCGCCGCAGCCTGTCCCAGCTTCCCCTGCTCCACACCCTGCTGGACGGGGAGAACCTGGACGCGGCCCCGGAGCTCAAGCGCATCGCTGGCAAGTGGGACGCCATGGACGACCTGTGCTCCCTGCTCGACGCCGCCCTGGTGGACAGCCCCCCGCCCGTGATCACGGACGGCGGCCTGTTCCGCAAGGGGTACGACCCGGTGCTCGACGAACTCATCGAGCTCAATGAGCACGGCGAGGACCGGCTCAAGGCCCTGCACCGAGCGGAACTGGCCAAGAACGACATCCCCAAGCTGAAGCTCGGCTTCAACAAGGTCTTCGGCTACTATTTCGAGGTCTCCAAGGCGTACAAGGGCCAGGTTCCGGACCATTTCATCCGCCGCCAGACCCTGGTCAACAGCGAGCGTTACATCACTCCGGAACTCAAGGAGATGGAGGACCGGATCATCTCCGCGTCTGAAGAACGCAAGAGCTTGGAATACAAGCTGTTCCAGGAGCTGCGCGAACGCCTGGCCAAAGCCCGCTCCCGGTTCCTGTTCATGGCCGACGTGGTCGCCTCCCTGGACTACTGGCAGGGGCTGGCCGAGGCCGCGCGGGTCAACGAGTGGACCCGCCCCGTCCTGCACGAGGGACTGGACATCGAGATCGAGCAGGGACGTCACCCGGTGGTCGAGGCGGCCATGGGCGCGTCCAACTATATCCCCGGCGACCTGCGCATGGACGAGGGCCGCCGCATCCTGCTCATCACCGGCCCGAACATGGCCGGTAAGTCCACGGTCCTGCGCCAGGTGGCCATCATGACCATCATGGCCCAGATCGGCTCTTTCGTCCCGGCCACCAGTGCGCGCATCGGGTTGGCGGACCGCGTCTTCTCCCGCGTGGGGGCCTCTGACAACCTGGCCCAGGGCCACTCCACCTTCATGGTCGAGATGACCGAGACAGCGCGTATCCTCCGGCAGGCCACCAAAAGGAGTCTGGTCATCCTGGACGAGATCGGGCGCGGCACCAGCACCTACGACGGCCTGTCCCTTGCCTGGGCCGTGGTCGAGGAGCTGTCCACCCGCGCGGGCGGCTCGGTGCGCACCCTGTTCGCCACCCACTACCACGAGTTGACCGGCCTGGAAGGCAAGATCGAAGGGCTGCGCAACCTGAACATCGCGGTCAAGGAATGGAAAGGGGATATTGTTTTTTTACGCAGGCTTGTTCCCGGTCCGGCCGACCGCAGCTACGGCATCGAGGTGGCCCGCCTGGCAGGCGTGCCCCGCCCCGTGGTCGAGCGCGCCCGGGAAATCCTTGCGGAACTGGAAGAAAAATCGCAGGATAGCCAGGCTGGCGGGGCCGTGGACCGGGCGTCCCAGACCCTGCTGCCCGGCTTCGGCGCGCCCCCCATCAAGGTGGACCGCGAGCTGTGCGAACACCCGATCATCACCCAGCTCACGGACCTGGACGTGGACGACATGACCCCCATCCAGGCGCTGATGCTGCTCAATCAGTGGAAGGACATGATCAAGGACTGACCCATGCGTAAATCCGTTGCCGCCACCACCCTGCTCCTTTTCGCCCTGGCCGTGCTGGCCGGGTGCGCCCTGGGCCGCAAGCAGTGGCCCGAGGCCACCCGGAGCGAGGATAGGTTCAACCTGAAGCTCATGGACGGCGAGCGCATTGACGACTGCCTGGTCCTGCGGGTGGGCGTGTCGGGCGCGGTGGAACGCCTGTGGCGCGCCAGCGTGCTCTACGAACCCGTGGGAGATGAAGAGGGCCAGGGCTGCGTCGGCTGCCCGTTCGTCCCCCGCGAGGCAAAACATTTCACCCGCGACCAGCAGGGCTTCGACCTTCAGGGCAATGTCCTGAAACTGGGCATCTGCGGGCTCGAACCCGGCGTGGAGTACCGCTTTCAGGTGTCCGGCAAGAGCGAGATTCCGACCATGCGGATGCAGTACACCGACGTGTACATGGCCGAACCGTGAGCCGCTCTTTTATATGGCAAAAGTATTGGATGATATCGTTACATAAGGCGTATTGATCCCCATACATCTTTATCAGGAGATCGAATCATATGCATCATTTCGAACATCGGGACGGCGTGCTGTTTGCCGAAGAGGTGAGCGTCACGGAACTGGCCAAGCAGTACGGCACCCCGCTCTATATCTATTCCGCGGCGACCTTCAAGCGCCATTTCAAGGCCTTTGATTCCGCCTTTGACGAGCTTGACCATCTGACCTGCTTTTCGGTCAAGGCCAACTCCAACCTGTCCGTGCTCAAGATGCTGGCCCGGGAAGGCGCGGGCATGGACATCGTCTCCGGCGGCGAACTCTACCGCGCCCTTCAGGCCGGCGTGGATGCCAGCCGCATCGTCTATTCCGGCGTGGGAAAGCGTGACTCCGAGATTCGCGATGCCCTGGAGGCCCGCATCCTCATGTTCAACGTGGAGTCCATGGCCGAACTGGAGAGGATCAACCAGGTTGCCGGGGAAATGGGCACCACCGCGCGCGTCAGCTTCCGCATCAACCCGGACGTGGACCCGCAGACCCACCCGTACATCTCCACCGGCATGCAGAAGAACAAGTTCGGCCTGGACATCGACCTGTCCATGGAGGCCTACAAGCGGGCCGCCGAACTCGAGAACATCGAGCCCGTGGGCATGGACTGCCACATCGGCTCCCAGCTGACCAGCCTTGACCCGTTCCTTGAGGCCCTGGACAAGCTTCTGGCCTTCCACGCTCGGCTCAAGGACATCGGCATCGAGATCAAGTACCTGGACCTGGGCGGCGGCCTGGGCATCCCCTACAACGAGGAGGAGCCGCCACACCCCGCCGAGTTCGGCAAGGCGCTGAGCGACAAGCTCAAGGGGCTGCAGCTCAAGGTCATCCTGGAACCGGGCCGGGTCATCGCGGGTAACGCGGGTATCCTGGTCACCGAGGTGGTCTACACCAAGTCCAACCCGACCAAGAATTTCCTGATCGTGGACGCGGCCATGAACGACCTGATCCGGCCGAGCCTGTACGGCTCCTACCATCGCATCGAGGAAGTGGAGCAAAAGGGCCGCGAGCCCAAGGTCTTTGACGTGGTCGGTCCCATCTGCGAGTCCGGCGACTTCCTGGCCCGCGACCGTGAGCTGCCCGCCGTGAAACAGGGCGAGCGGCTGGTCTGCTACTCGGCCGGGGCCTACGGCTTCACCATGTCGTCCAACTACAACTCCAGGCCGCGCGCCTGCGAACTGCTCGTGGACGGCGACAAGGTCATTGTCGCCCGCAGGCGAGAGACGTATGATGATCTCATAATGAACGAACTCTAGCCTAACCGGCCGGGGGTTCCCCCCGGCCTTTTTTTTCGGGTCTAAATATGGCGCGACTGAACACATTTTTCCTGCCCCCCGACCAATGGCCCGCCCGCGCGGGCGACGTGGTTCGCCTGAGCGGCCCCGAAGCCCGGCACATGGGCACCATCCTGCGCACGGAAAAGGCGCAGACGGTCCGGCTCTTTGACGGGCAGGGACACGACGGGCTCTTCACGGTGCGCGACATCGCCAAAAACCGGGCCGATCTCGAGGCCGTGGAACTGGCCGAGCACCCTGCTCCCGAAGGCGGCCTGACCCTGGCCATCGGCTGGGGCAAGTCCAAGCGCCGGGACTATCTGCTGGAAAAAATCGTCGAACTTCAGGGAAACGGCGTGATCTTCTGGCAGGCCGTGCGCAGCCAGGGGGGGCTGCCCAAAGATCCCAAGGCGGCCTGGAACGAAAAGTTCATCCAGGCGGCCAAGCAATGCGGGGCCGTCCGGTTGCCCGAACTCGAGACCGTGTCCGGCGGCGTGGGCGGGCTCCTGGCACTGGCCGGGGGGTTCGACCACTGTTATCTGGCCTGGGAGGCTGGGGAGGCCGACACGCCCCTGGCGCCCGACATGCTTTCCAAAGGACGCACTCTTGTAGTAGTTGGACCGGAAGGCGGCTTTGACCCGGCCGAGGCGGACAGGCTTATCGGAGCCGGATTCGTCCCGGTGACGCTCGGGCCCTCCATCCTGCGCTGGGAGACCGCCGCCGTATATTGCCTGAGTCTCGCCATGTTCGGCGCACAGGACAGGTCATGAAGCTGGAAATAGAAGAAAGCCAACCGCTTGCCGACAGGATTCGTCCGGCCACCATGGACGATTTCGTGGGCCAGGGCCACATCCGCAACCGGATCGACGCCTTTGCCCAGTCCAAGCGCATGCCCAGCCTCCTGCTCTTCGGCCCGCCCGGCTGCGGCAAGTCCACCCTGGCCCTGCTTCTGGCCCAGCTGACGGGCAAGAAATACCTGCGGGTCAGTGCGCCCGAGGCAGGCCTGACCGCCCTGCGCAAGATGCTGCCCGGCCAGGAAATCCTCATCCTCGACGAGCTGCACCGTTTCTCCAAGGCCCAGCAGGACTTCTTTCTGCCCATCCTGGAGAGCGGCGAGATCACCCTGCTGGCCACCACCACCGAGAACCCTTCCTTCAGCGTCACCCGGCAGCTGCTCTCCCGGCTGCACGTCCTGCGCCTGCGCCAGCTCAGCCGCGAGGAACTGGTGGGCGTGTCCCATCGTGGGGCTCAGGAACTGGGCGTGGAGCTCGAGGAAGAGAGCCACAAGATGCTCGCGGCCATGGCCGGGGGCGATGCTCGAACTCTATTGAATTTACTGGAATACACGGCGGAGCTGCCCAAGGAGAGGCGGTGCCCCGAGTGCCTGCGCGAGTCCCTGCCCGAGATCGTGGTCCGGGGCGACCGCGACGGCGACTCCCATTATGAACTAGTCTCGGCCATGATCAAGTCCATTCGTGGCTCAGACCCGGACGCGGCCCTGTACTATCTGGCCTGTCTGCTGGAGAGCGGCGAGGACCCGCGTTTCGTCACCCGGCGGCTGATTATCTCGGCTACCGAGGACGTGGGGCTCGGCGACCCGTTCGCCCTGAACCAGGCCGTGGCCTGCCATCAGGCTGTGGAAGCCATCGGCATGCCCGAAGGACTCATCCCCATGGCCCAGACCACCGTGTACCTGGCCCTGGCGCCCAAGAGCAACGCCACCTACGCCGCCTACCGCACCGCCCAGAAGGAGGTTCGGGAGAACGGCACCCGGGCGGTTCCCCTGCACCTGCGCAACGCCACCAGCTCCCTGCAACGGGAATGGGGCTACGGGCGCGGCTATCTCTATCCGCACAACTTCCCCAAGGGATGGGCGGACCAGGACTATCTGCCGAGCGAACTGCTGGGCCGCAAGTTCTACCATCCCAAGGATCAGGGCGAGGAACCCCGGCTCAACGCATGGCTACGGCAGTTCAAGAAGCAGCGATAATTTCCGCAATGAAAAAGCCTGGTTGAATTTTCAACTAGGTTTTTTCTTCATGAACAACCTTAGCTTTTTCAGGACTGTTTCCTGTACAGTTTTCGCCACTCGTCCAGGAAGAGGATGGCCGTATCCAGATCGTCCAGCCTGCCCTGCTGCTGGCGGACGGCCCAGACCAGGTCCTCGAAAGCCACGTCCTCGGGCAGTCCCAACCGGGCCAGGAGCGTCCGGATGTCCGCCTGCAATTCGGGCGGAAAGTCCTGGCCGAAAACCGGGGAGCCTTCGCGGCGTTTGGGCCAGCCAGGAATCCGCTCGGCAGTAAATTTCAGCAGAGTGCGCATGCGCTGCGCATAGGTATGCTCCTTGAGGACTCGGGCCCGCGCCCGGTCGGCAAAGGCCTGGCGTTCTTCGGGCCGCGAGGAAAAATATTCAATCTTTTCGATAAGCTCTTCAATGGATGAGAAGATCGCCAACTCGTTCTCGGCAAACGCCTCGTCCATGAGAGTGCGCCTGTCCACCAGTTGGAACGTTCCGCAGGCGGCCAGCTCGAAGGTGCGCGGGTTGACGAAGTCGCCGAAGGTGACCAGTTCGTCGGCCTGGATGGACGAATGAAGGTTCAAATTAATGGCGGTGGCGTTGAAAATCTTCACGCATTCCTCGGGAGTTACGCGTGCGCCCTTGAGTTGGAGCAGCGGCTCGAGCACGTGATCGCCCTCCCACTCCGTACCCCATATCTTGAAATCGAAATTGACCAGTTCGTGGAAGGCCTTGCGCCGGTTGGGATAGCCCGCGCCCATGAACGAGACTTCGGAGCCGAACTTGCGCCGCTCCACCGGGCTCAACTCCATGGGTCGGTGGAAATCCGGCTGGGCGGCCAGGGGCAGGTACAGCGCGTTATTTTGACCGATGGCCGCAAGATCCTCGAAGAATTGCCCTTTCTGGATCACGGCAAAGACGTCGTACAGGGGCGCGAAGGACTTCCAGTAGGTGAACAGGTCGTGGTCTTCCACGAACCACATGGCCGTGGCCACCCCGTCGCGCCGCAGCCGTTTCAGGGCCTGGGGATTGAGCGGGGCCTGAGCCATGGCCAGGACCAGATCCGGCTCAAAGGTCTCGACCTTGGCCAGAACGGCCTGGCTGACCACGTTCAGAAAGGAATTCTGCAAGTAATCCAAACGGTCCGTGGTCACTTTGAGATCGTTCAGGGCGGTGTAGGCCGGGTAGAAGTCCGGGGCCTCGAAGACCTCGGCCAGATGCCCTTCCTGCTTCAGGGCCGAGGCCACGTACCGGCCGATGGGCAAGGAGCCGCCATAGAGCGGCAGAACGACGAGAATGCGCAACGTTTGCATACGGTTATTCCTGTGTCTTCGAGGGCTGTTCAGCGGTCATCCAATCCTTTTCCCGGTAGAGCTGCTGGGCGAAGGCCTGTTCCAGCCGGTCGAAACGCGGCTCCGCGCCGGTCAGGTGGTGGAGGAGAAAATCGCGCAGCACGGTCCGCCTGGACGCGTCCGCGTCGGTCCCGGCAAAGGGCACGTAGGTCTGGCCCAGACCGTCGAAGGCGGTGTGCAGGGCCAGAATCCCCTCCGGCGCGTGCTCGGCCTTGCCCGTGACCAGGAAGCGGCGGAGTCCCGGGTCCGCGAACCCGTTCAGGCATTTGACGTTTTCCTGGCACGGCGCGGTCTCCAGGCACGGCAGGCAGTCGGTCACTCCCTGATAAACCGTGTGCCCGAGGCCATAGGGGCCGGTCTCGAAACACCAGGCCGAGGACAGGAAAAAGGCGGTCACCGGCGTGCCCAGGTGGGCGGCCAGGTGCATGGTTCCGGTGTCCGGGGTGATCAGCAGGTCCAGGCCGCCGACGATGTTTACGAGCTCTTGCCAGTCCGTCTTCCCGGCCAGGTTCTCGGTCATGGATTGCAGGTTCGCGGGCAACTCCTTGGTCACGGCCTGCCCTGCCGCGCGTTCGGCCTGTCCGCCCAGGAGTTTGATGGACCGGGCTTTGCGCGAACCGGCCAGGGTGGCCGCGATCCGGGCGAGCAGCGGCGCGGGCAGGGAGCGTCGGGACTCGCGTCCGGCCAGGACCACGCCGATGCCGCCGCCCTTGGGCGTGGCCTCGGGGTTGATCGCGGACGCGGGGAGCATGTCCGGGCAGTACGCGCCCCAGAAGTCCACCAGGTTCATGCCCAGTCGGCGGAAACCGGACCAGCGCATGGCCATGGCGGGCCACCGGCCGATGATCTCCTGGCCGCTGCGCCAGGCGTACCCCTCCACCCTTTCCGGATCGAACATGGCGGCCAGGCGGAAGTTCAGGCCCGAGAAATTCAGGTTGTAGATGGTCTCGAAGTCCATGGCCGCCAGGTCGGCGAAGACCTGCCGGTTGTCCAGGAGCATCTTGAGCGAGGCCTGGCCGTCGCTCAGTCCCGTGCCGTGGGCCGTGATCGGGTGCAGGACCACGTCGGGATAGACCAGCCGGGCCAGGGGTGCCAGGGAGGCGTCCAGGCACAGGTGGACCGTGGCCCCGGGGCGTGCCGCAAGGGTCCCCAGCAGCCGCTTGGTCTGGATCAGGTCCCCGAACCGGGCGAGTTGTATGACGAGGTAATTCTTCATGTTGTGTCGCGCGCGTCAAAACACTAGCGTAATTCCTGTGATTCTTGCAAGAACCGGACAATTTCCCATTTTACATGATTGCGCGCATTGGTTATCAAGACCCATGCGATATTACCCCATCTTCGTGAACCTGGAAAACAAGGGCTGCCTGGTGGTCGGCGCGGGCGAGGTCGGCAAGCGCAAGATCCAGTCCCTGATCGATTCCGGGGCCGGTCGCGTGACCATCATCGACACCCGCGAGCCGGGGCCGGAATTCGACTCGGTCACGGCCCTGCCCAACGTGGATTTCCTCTGCCGCGAGTTCGCGGACACGGACCTGGACGGGAAATTTCTGGTCATCGCCTGTACCTCCTCCGAGGAAGTCAACTGGCGCATCAGCAATCTGTGCCGTGACAGGGGCATCCTGTGCAACATCGTGGACCAGCCCGAGAAGTGCAGCTTCATCGTGCCCGCCACGGTCAAGCGCGGGGATTTGACGGTGGCCATCTCCACGGCGGGCCGCAGCCCGGCCATGGCCAAGCGCATCCGCAAGGAATTGCAGGAGAGTTTCGGTGACGAGTACGCCAACCTGCTGACCGCCATGGGCCGCATCCGGCCGCTCATGCTCTCGTTGGGCCTGACCACGGCCGACAACACGGCGGTCTTCCGCTCCCTGGTCAATTCCGCTCTGCTCGACGCCCTGAAGGGTCACGACCTTGACGCGGCCACGGAAATTCTTAAAGAATCGTTGCCCGACCCGTTGCACGACAACATTCCGGAGTTGCTTGATGGGCTTGTTTGAATCGCTCCACATCGTTATCGCGGCGCTCTACGCGCTCGGCACCGTGCTGTTCCTGACCTCCGTGTTCACGGAGAACGACAGGCTCAAGCGCATCGCCATCTGGCTGGCCGTCCTCGGCTTCACCTTCAATACCGTGGACCTGGGGCTGACCCTGAGCCATGATCCGGCCGTTCTGGGCGGCGGCAATTTCTACTTCAACATCATCGGCTGGTGCGCCCTGGCCCTGTATTTCTTCCTTTGGTGGCGGCTGCGCCTCGAATACCTGGCCATCACCGCCCTGCCCTTCGCTCTGCTGCTGTTCATCGCCTCGCTGGCCATGGGCGGCATCCGGGTCGTCTGGCCGCCGAGGCTGACCGCCTTGTTCTTCGGCCTGCACATCGGCTCGCTCGTGCTCACGCTCGGCGCATTGATGATGGCCTTCGGCGCGGGCCTCGCCTTCCTCTACTACAACCGCAAGCTCAAGACCAAGGAAGGGCTGTCGGCCATGGGCAACGCCGTCCCGTCCCTGGACAAGTTCGACACCGTCAACCGCTGGGCCGTGCTGATCGGGTTCCCGCTCTACACCCTGGGCATCTTCTCCACCTTCAGTTGGTACCTGATCGCCCCGTTCAAGCCCTTCGCCTGGGACATCATGAAGATCGGCTCCCTGGCGGTCTGGTTCCTCTACGCCTTCCTCTTTCATCAGCGTGTGGTGCTCGGCTGGCGTGGACGTAAACCGGCCATCCTGGCCATCTGGGTCTTTGCCGGGATGTGCGTCTCTCTCATTCACCACGCCATCACCTTCAGGGCGGCACCATGAACAAGCAGATAATCCTTATTGGCCTGAACCACCGCACGGCGGGCGTGGAAGTGCGTGAGAAATTCGCCCTGACCGACGTCGAGAATTTCGAACAGGGCCTCATGGTCCACTGTCCCGTGCAGGAGTGTATGGCCCTGTCCACCTGCAACCGGGTGGAGATCGTGGCCGTGGTCAAAAAAGGGCCGGTGGCCGAAGCCATGGCCGCCGTGGTCCAGTACTGGGCCGGGGCGTGCAACGGCCGGCCCGAGCAGCTGATGGACAACATCTACCAGTACGCCGACCTGGAAGCGGTCAGGCACATCTTCACCGTGGCCTCGTCCCTGGACTCCATGGTTATGGGCGAGCCGCAGATTCTCGGCCAACTCAAGGACGCCTACCGGGCCGCCGTGGACAAGGGCACGGCCAAGACCATCGTCAACCGGCTGCTGCACAAGTCCTTTTCCGTGGCCAAGCGCATCCGCACCGAGACGGCCATCGCCTCGAGCGCGGTGTCCATCAGCTATGCGGCCGTGGAATTGGCCCGCAAGATATTCGGGGACCTCAAGCCCACCAGGGCCATGCTGGTCGGCGCGGGCGAGATGGCCGAGCTGGCCGCCATGCACCTGCTGCGTAACGGGGTCCAGGAAATCATCATCGCCAACCGCACCCTGTCCCGGGCCAAGGCCCTGGCCGCCAGCCTGGGGGGCGAGCCCATCCAGATCGAGGCCATGCCGGACCGGCTGCACGAGGTGGACATCGTCATCTCCTCCACCGGCTCCCCGGTGTCCGTCATCAAGGCGAAAGACGTCAAGGCCGTGCTCCGCAAGCGCAAGAACAAGCCCATGTTCTTCATCGACATCGCGGTGCCGCGCGATATCGACCCTGACGTCAACACCCTGGACAACGTCTATCTCTACGACATCGACGACCTCAAGGAAGTGGTGGACGAGAACATGGCCCAGCGCCAGGAAGAGGCCTCCAAGGCCCGCACAGTGGTGGACCTTGAGACCGAGACGTTCGGCAACTGGCTCAACTCGTTGAACATCCAGCCCACCATCGTGGATCTGGTCGGCAATGCCGAGGACGTGGCCATGCGTGAGCTGGCCAAGACGCTCAAGAAGATCGGCCCGGTGGACGACAAGACCCGCAACGCCCTGGAGCGCCTGGTCCTGTCCATCGCCCACAAGTCCCTGCACGAGCCCATCTGTTTCCTGAAGCGCCGCACCCAGGAAGAAGGTTCGGCCGAGCGGTTCATCGACCTGGCGCGGCGCATGTTCAACCTGGACGACGAGTCCGTGCCGGACAACGCCCACCTGGACCGCAAGCCGGCGTCCTGCGCCCCCGAGGACATCGAGCAGTACATCGAGATTTCGAAAAAGGAGCAATAATGCGCACCTATCTCATCGACGACCTGAACGACAAGGACTACAAGACCGTCCTCGCCGCATTTGACGAACTCGGCCTGCGCGGCTCCATCGACGGCATCTACTACCTGCCCCTGCCCGAGGACCTGCTCCAGGGCGAACAGAAGGCTCACCTGGGCGAATGCGGCCCCTATTTCATGGCCCTGGAGGCCGTGGAGTCGCCGGACCAGAACAGTCTGCGCATGGAATTGCTCGTCCGGGCCCGGAACAAGATCCGCTGCTCCTGCGTGTCCTACGCCGACTCGGCCCAGCGCAGGCACATGATCGAATACCTCGACCAGTTTATCGAGGAGCTGGAAGTCTCCGTGTAGCATGACCAGCGCGCCCGCCGACATCCCTCAGACCCTGCAGGACCTCCTGCCCAAGTGGGCGCATTTCTGCCTGTACGCGGGCCGGTTCGTCGAAGAGGAACTTGGTATCGACCTGGATGGACGCCGTGTCCTGGTCGGCCTGTCCGGCGGCGTGGATTCCACCGCCCTGTTGCTGGTCCTGCACTATCTTTCCAAACGCGTGGACTTCACGGTCGGCGCGGCCCATCTCGACCATCAATTGCGCCCGGAATCCGCCGGAGACGCCGCCTTTGCCCGCTCCCTGTGCGAGAACCTCGGCATCGACTGTGTGGTCGAATCATGCGACGTGGCCCGGCTGGCCGAGGAGCGCGGCGTGGGACTCGAGGAGGCCGGCCGCGAGGCGCGCTACCGCCTTTACGCCGCGCTGCGCGAATCCGGCGGCTACGACTATGTGGCTCTGGGCCACCAGCTGGACGACCTGAGCGAGGACGTGCTCATGCGTCTGATCCGGGGCGCGGGCTGGCCCGGCCTGTCCGGCATGCCCGGCTACGATCCTTTGCGCGCCCTGATCCGCCCCCTGCTGCTCATCCCCAAGTCCACGCTCAGGGCGTTCGTCACCCACGTGGGCACGGGCTGGCGCGAGGACGCGTCCAACGCCGATCCGACCATGACCCGCAACCGCGTGCGCAACGAAATTCTGCCGCTCATCGAGAAGGAGAACCCGGCCTTCTGGCAGTCCGTGGCCCGGCTGTGGCGCATCGGCCGCGTGGAACAGGATTTCTGGGACGGTCTTGAGTCCGGCGCTTGTGAAAATCTGGATAATACCCGCCTTAAGTCCCTGCACAAGGCCGAGCGCCTGCACCTGTACAAGGCGTGCCTGGACCGCCTCGGACCAGGTCAGGCCCTGGCCGACACTTTGTTCAAGCTGGACGAGGCCTGGCGAGAAAAGCGCAACTCCGCCGTCTTCCAGTTTCCGGGCGACAAGACCGCCACCATCACCGCATCGGGCGTGGTTTTCTCCCCCAAGCATTGACTTCCTGGCTGGCCCGGTATAAGAGCATGTGATCTTTTGCACAATGTGTCGGAATGGCCAGTCGGCATTTCGCTTTTTTATCATCAGGAGGAACTATGAATATTCTGATTTTCGGCCCCAACGGCTCCGGTAAAGGCACCCAGGGCGACATCGCCAAGGACAAGTACAAACTGGACCACATCGAGTCCGGCGCCATCTTCCGCAAGCACATCGGCGGCGGCACCGAGCTGGGCATGAAGGCCAAGGAGTACATCAACAAGGGCGAACTGGTTCCTGATGATATCACCATTCCCATGGTCCTGGATGTGCTTTCCAACTCCAAGAGCGGCTGGCTCCTGGACGGTTTCCCCCGCTCCCTGGTTCAGGGCGAAAAGCTCTGGGAAGCCCTGCAGAAGGACGGCGTGAAGCTGGACTACGTCATCGAGATCAAGCTGCCCCGCGAGATCGCCAAGGGCCGCATCATGGGCCGCCGTCTCTGTGAGAACAACCCGAACCACCCCAACAACGTCGGCATCCCGGCCATCGCTCCCGACGGCGACAAGTGCCGCGTCTGCGGCGGTGCCCTGACCGCCCGCCAGGACGACCAGGACGAGGGCGCCATCGACGTGCGCCACAACATCTACTACGATGACAAGACAGGCACCATGGCCGCCTGCAACTACTTCAAGAATCTCAAGGACGCCGACTTCAAGTACATCGAACTCGACGGCGAGAAGTCCATCAACGAGATCAAGGAATACCTCATCAGCCAGCTCGACTAGCCGCTGATTGATCGACTCTAAAAAGCCCCTCCGGCCGATCCGGAGGGGCTTTTTTTGTCACCCGCCTCCGGCGGCCGGGGGAAGGGGGAAAGGGAACCCTTTGTAAAGGGCTTCCCTTTCCCCCTTC